>JBGVDX010000254.1:0-3675 GCA_045119575.1 Acutalibacteraceae bacterium | reverse complement strand
TTTGCCACGAAGAAGAAAGCAAAGCCGATTTTGACAAGCTTAATGACCAGCTTTTTTCCGACGCAAGAACGGCCAACAAATATGCAAATATTTTAGGCCCCGTGCTTAACAATATCGGTAACGTGCTTTACGTCATAGTTGCGGTAAGCGGCGGAGCGTTGCTTATTTCGGGAATTCCGAACGTCAGCATTTCGGGGCTTGCCATGGGAATAAGCATACTTGTCCCCTTTCTTAACATGACAAAACAGTTCGCGGGCAACATTAACCAAATTTCTCATCAAATTAACGCAATCGTTATGGGTATGGCCGGCACGGCAAGAATATTCGCTATAATGGACGAGGAGCCCGAGGTTGACGACGGCTATGTTACGCTTGTTAACGCAAAAGAGGTTGACGGCGAAATAGTAGAATGTAACGAACGTACAAACATGTGGGCTTGGCGACATTATCATCAGGCCGACGGCACCGTAACCTACACAAGGCTTATGGGCGACGTAAGGCTTTTTGACGTTGACTTTGAATACGAAAAAGGCAAAACCGTACTTCACAACATTTCCCTTTACGCAAAGCCGGGGCAAAAGGTTGCTTTCGTCGGCGCTACCGGCGCAGGAAAGACGACAATTACCAACCTTTTAAACCGATTTTACGATATCGCCGACGGAAAAATCCGTTACGACGGCATTAACATCAACAAAATAAAAAAGGACGACCTCAGACGTGCGTTAGGCATTGTTTTGCAGGACACAAACCTTTTTACCGGAACGGTTATGGACAATATCCGTTACGGAAGGCTTGACGCTACCGACGAGGAATGTATAGCCGCAGCCAAGCTCGCAGGCGCTGACGATTTCATAACCCGATTGCCGAACGGTTATGCAACCGAGCTTACCGAAAACGGCTCTAACCTTTCTCAGGGACAAAGACAGCTGCTCTCTATAGCCCGTGCCGCCGTTGCCGACCCGCCGGTTATGATTATGGACGAGGCAACCTCATCAATCGACACGCGCACCGAGGCGATTGTTCAACGCGGTATGGACGCGCTTATGAAAGACAGAACGGTTTTTGTTATAGCCCACCGTCTTTCGACCGTAAAAAATTCCGACGTTATAATTGTACTTGACCACGGCAAAATTATTGAACGCGGAAATCATGACGACCTTATCGCCGCTAAGGGCCAGTATTACCAGCTTTACACGGGCGCATTTGAGTTAGAATAATATTTTACGGGAGGATATGGTTATCCTCCCGTTTCCTTAAAATTGTCTAAGTATGAGATTTGCATTTATAATAAAAGAAATTGTAAAATAATTTGCTGATGTAAAAATGCTAAAATCAAAAAAAGCGGAAAAAACAGAGACGAAATTATGGCTATAAAACCCGGATAAAATTGATCCGAAAAAGCCGAGTTTTTATTCCGATTATTGTTTGTACAAGACAGGCGACATAACCAGTATCGGCAACAGCAAAATTTTATTTCTATTTTCCAAATATATGTTACTAAATAGGATTGACATTTTGTCGATTTTTAGATAGTATTAACTTGGAGCAAGTTGAATTTTTAATCTTATTGGAGGTTTAGTTGGTATGAGTGTTTCTGATAATCTCAAACGCGGCTCTGTCGATTTACTTCTTCTGACGCTGCTTTCCGAAGAGTATATGTACGGTTATCAGTTGTGTCAAGAATTAGCTAAACGCAGTAACGGTCGCTACAAGTTAATGGAGAGTTCCATGTACCCCATACTTTACCGAATGATCGACAAGGGCTTCATTTCTGACCGCAGGGAATTGGTCGGCAAACGCAGAACCAGAGTTTATTATCACATCGAGCCCAAGGGTAAAGAATATTTATCGATTATCGAGAACGAGTATTTGTCGGTTGTCGGCGGTATTTTGCAAATTCTCGGCAAAGAATTTAAGTAATCTCG
Organism: Acutalibacteraceae bacterium; assembly: GCA_045119575.1. Classification (GTDB taxonomy): domain Bacteria; phylum Bacillota; class Clostridia; order Oscillospirales; family Acutalibacteraceae; genus UMGS1976. Next base: position 1,750 of record JBGVDX010000254.1, on the reverse strand, counting down.
ATATCTTTAAACGCAGTTTTAATTAAGTTTACATCACTAATATCATCTGTCGGCGGCCGATGCATCCGTTTCCGACATCTGATATGTGTTGTGTGGGCAGAAGTGTTGAAGCATGGAAGTTTTTTCTTCAATGCTTCCGCTTGTGCCGTAATATTTTCGGAGCAGATTTTCTGCTCCGCTTTTTTATTTTATATCCTATTGCATTTTTAATCAATTTTATGCTAAATATATCGGCGGCTTTTCCGCACAAGCATAAAAAAAGAACAAAAATTAATTAAAACAAATTGTTTTTTCAATTTCTGTTCTTTCTTTTTATTTTATATTATACTTTTTATCTCGGCAACATCGCTTACAGCGGACGAAACGGCTATATCATCGGGCGGCGCGTCACCGCCGAAAATAAGCACGGCAAAAACCGCAATAAACAAAAGTATTGCCGTCACTAAAATCAGCATTTGCCACGCTTTCACGCCGCTCTTTTTAGGGCGGTGCTTACATATCGGCAGTTTTGCTGTTTTTGGGACGTCTTTAAAATCCTTATTGCAATTAGGACATTTTTTCATTTAGCATTTCTCCGTTAAAATCTTGTTTTCAGTATGAAAACAGCCTCCCGCTGTACCGCTCCGAGTATATTCTCGTCTGCGCCTTCGCTGATATAATAGCCAAGCGCTTTTACGATAACCGCCAACGAATCGGTATCGGTAACGGCAAGATTATTACTAATATCCTGCGGGTCGCTGAGTTCTATGACATCGGCAAGATTTTCGGCTCCCGTATACGCAGGAAATACTTTTGAAAGCGCGCCGTCAAGATATTTTTTCGCTTCGGGAGTGCCAAGGTCAAACGGCTCGTGATTTTCGGCTATAACAAAAATATCGTTGTCGCTCATTACACGTTGTGCGGTAGCTATATTAACCGAAGAAGAGGCGGCATTGCCGTAGTTCCCTACTCCGACAGTGCATTTACCCCATTGATTGTCGCCGACACTGTCGCGGCAGCAAAAAACAATTAGTGCTATTACGCCAAACGGAACTAAAATTAAAAAACACCATATGCCCGGTTTTCCGATATCGTGTAAACGGCGCACCGTAACCGATATGCTCGGTACGGCCAGCAAAAGAAATGAAATACCGGCAATTATAATACCGATAAACGGTATAAATATAGTAAAACCGATTGTAATTCCGGATAAAACCGTAAACAAACATGACCACAAATACTCGCTTTTAGATGCACGGCCCGAAAAATCAACGCAATTAACAAAAAACAGCTTTATCGCCTCGGCAAACCCGACGCTTCCGTTGTTCGGTATCTCAGACACAGGAATTTTAGCCTTCGGCGGGTTTATATACGCGTTCGGGTGAGGTTTATAGACCCGCTTGTTCAGGGGAAGGGGCGGTTGCTCCGACGGTTTCGACGGACAACAAACCGCGGCAGAATTTGTTACAGATGAGGGCGAAATTTCGGTCGGCGCAGCAGGGCTTTGGGAATTAACATTCAGCTTAGCGCCGCAACCTTGGCAAAACAGCGCACCGTCCTTAACTTCGGTTCCGCATTTTGAACAAAACATAAGAATACCCTCCCAAACAATTATCAACATCTGTCCGATTTTATTGTATCACCGCGTATTTTATCTGTCAATTAAAACCAAGAAAGCTATGGAGATTATTATTGTAATTTATATCATAACAACATATAAAATATGATAAAGAAAGCTGGCGGTTTTGAGTTTATATCTAATATAAACCAA
>JBGVDX010000253.1:0-5959 GCA_045119575.1 Acutalibacteraceae bacterium | reverse complement strand
AATCGGGTTTTCGGGGTTGTGAAGTGTGCTTTCTTCGGTCAAAATTTCGACAATACGTTTACATGACTCAACCGACATGGTAATCATAACGTAAACCATCGACAGCATCATAAGACTTGATAACATCATAAAGCTATAGGTAAGCAGAGAGGACATTTGACCTACGTCGAGGTCGATTCCTCTTGACGAAATAACGGTGTACGAGCCGAAGGACAAGACGAAAATCATTACGCAGTAAAGACAAAACTGCATAATCGGGCTGTTAAGAGCGAGCAACCTTTCGGCGGTAGTAAAGCCGCGACAAAGCTCTTCGGAGGCGGCGCCGAATTTCTTTTGCTCGTAATCCTCACGAACAAAGGATTTTACAACACGCATAGCCTTGATGTTTTCCTGAACCGAGGCGTTAAGGTTATCGTATTTTTTAAAAAGACGTCTGAAAATCGGTAACGCTTTAAGCCCTATGAAAATCAGCCCCAGGCCAAGCACGGGCAAAACGAAAAGGAAAATCCAAGCCATTTTGCCGCCCATGATGAAGGCCATAACGAAAGCGAATACGAGCATAAGCGGAGCGCGTATAGCGACACGTATGAGCATCATGTATGCGTCCTGAACGATTGTTACGTCGGTAGTCATACGTGTAACGAGAGACGATGTCATGAACTTGTCGATATTTGCGAAGGAATATTTCTGTATAGCCGAAAACATATCCTTGCGCAAATTTTTCGCCATGCCGCAGGAGGCGGTGGCGCAAGTAAAGCCCGCTGCCGTACCGAAGGTTAACGAAAGCGCAGCCATTAAAATCAAAATAAGACCGTAATTAATAATGGTCATAAGGTCACAGCCGTTTTTTATCTCGGTTATGAGCCTTGCCGTTATGAACGGGATAATACATTCAAGCACAACCTCGACCGTGACCAGTATCGGCGTAACTATTGACGGAGTTTTATATTCCCTTATACTTTTTGCAAGCGTTTTTATCATTTTGGTTCCTTTCTTTTGCGTTAAACGAGCGGCATTTTTTACACGTGCCGCTCGCCTTAAAAATACATATAATTATTGTCTCTTAATAAGCCCCATTATAGCACAAAAAATACACGAATTTCAAGTAAACCGACCTGTTTTGGCATACTGCTGTTGAAAAGTTAACACGTCGGGTATATAATTGGTAAGGGTGACGGGAAATATGGAAGAAAATTTGATAAACCGCCTTTTTGAAATGCAGGATTTAAAATACCGTGATTTTTCGCACTCGTTAATGCCTACGGTCGATAAGGAAAAGGTAATCGGTGTAAGAACTCCCGCTTTACGCAAGCTTGCAAAGGAATTTTTTAAGGATAAAAACAGAAAAAATTTTATGTCCTCCTTGCCGCACAGGTATTATGAAGAAAACAATTTACACGCTTTTATGATTGAACAAATAAAGGATTTTGACACAGCGATTTCGGAAATTGACCGATTTTTGCCTTATGTCGATAACTGGGCGACCTGCGACTGTATGTCGCCGAAGGCGTTTAAAAAGGATTTGGACCGCCTGCTCATACAAACCGACGAATGGTTGGCGTCAACTTACACTTATACCGTTCGTTACGGAATATGTACGTTAATGCGCTATTATCTTGACGACCGCTTTTCGCCCGATTTATTGAAAAAGGTTGCCGAAATTCGATCCGACGAGTATTACATAAACATGATGATAGCGTGGTACTTTGCTACCGCTTTGGCGAAACAATATGACGAGGCTTTGCCGTATATATCCGAAAGAAAGCTTGACAAATGGACGCATAATAAAGCAATACAAAAGGCGATAGAAAGCTATCGCGTGCCGGATGAACACAAAGCCCATCTTAAAACACTTAAAATTAAATAAATTAAAAGCCTTTCACGAAAAAAAGTGAAAGGCTTTAATAATTTTTCTTATTTTATGCAAATCATGCCAGCAGGGGGAACGTCAATTTCGGCAATTTTGCCGTCGATTACGAAGCTTGCGATTTTTTCGCCCATACAGTTAAGTACGGTTGCGTTTTTGCCGTTGCATCCCTTAACATAAACCGCGTCAAGGCGGCTGCCGTTAATTACGGTGGCTTCGGCGATATCGGTGCAGTAGGCAACGGAGTCGGTGAACAAAACGGTGATAGCCTTGTCGCCAAGACGTGAGCCGACGGAGCTGTAACCGCTTTGCGGGTCGTTGGCCCAAAGCTTGCCGTCGAGTAATATGTCGGCGTTGGCTCTCCAAAACGCAAGATAGAACTTAAGCATTTTGTAGTGGTCTTCGGGCAATTTATCAATAAGCACCGATATTTGCGGTACCGAGAAAATAACGTTTATGAATTGCATTGCGGCTGACTCAACAGGGTCGTCAACGTGCCACATGAGCATATCGGAATGAACGGCGGTGTTGCCCGACGTAAAACGAAGGTCGATTGAGCCGAGGCGGTTGCGGAGGGAATCGTTCGGACAATCGCATACACGAAGCATATTACCGTACTTGCGGATAGCCGGGCCGACATACGCCTGTCTGAACTCTATAAGAATATCGGGGTTTATTTCACGTAAGGCGTCGGTTATATCGGTCATAAGACGGTCGATAGCCTCTTCAAGAGAAACGAAATCTCGGCGGTCGTCGGGCGCAAAGTTGCTGGAGGCAAGCTTAAACCAGTCGATAAAGTCAAGCTTAAGTCCGTCAAGCCCCCAATCCTTAACGGCCTTTGTGTAAATGCCTATAAGATAATCTCTCGCTTCCTTATATCTCGGGTCAAGAGACGCAAAATCAACGCGGTCGGGGTTGTCGCATAGGAGCATGGTTTTAAAACGTTCGAACGCTTTTGAATGAACGCCGACGAAGGGGACGGAATACCAAAGCATAAATTTCATGCCCGTTTCGTGAACGCGGTCAACAAATTCTTTCATGTTCGGAATCTTTTTCTCGCAAACTTCCCAGTCGCCGCAGTAGGCATATCCGCGGCCGTTGTCGTCGGTTTGCCAACCGTCGTCAACTATAACGGTGTCCATGCCGATTTCCTTCGAAAGGCGGCATTGCTTAATGATTTCATCAACGTCAAGACGCTGATGAAAGCTGTACCAAAGGGAGTTCATCGGCAATTTTGCGTGTTCGGGAACATGTGACGGCGGATAACCGCAATCTTTTTCCCACCAATTAACTACGTCGTAAATGCTGTCGTAATAGGGGATATCTCTCATATCAACGCGTATCGTAGCGGAATATTCTTCGATTTCGGCGGTAGCGTAAGTGAAGAATACAATATCAAGCCTGATAGCCGCCGTTTCCTCGACTATGCCTGTCTTAATGCCAATCGGCGAAAAGGCGTCGTTAACTGCTATTGTGTAACGGTTGCGGTTTTTGACAGATATAATCGACTGTACCGGCATAAGCTGGGCAAGGCTTGAATATGTGCGTCTCATTTCCCATTCGGGGCTGAGAATTCTTGATTCTTTAATGTCCGGACCCCAAGTAGAATAGCAGTCAACGCACGGCAACTCCGCTCTGGCAACAAATTTATGCGGTACGCTTTTTTCGGCTAATTTCATATGTACATCGGCGAAATAAATGCCGTCTTTTTCGTATTCGTTGTCAATCCAAAGCTTAGCGCCCTGATTGCCCTCTAATAACTGAAATTTCATATAAACCCTCCGAAATTATCTAAAAATCAAAATTATATTACCAAACAAAGCCATTTTAGTCAATCATTATTTACAAATAATAATCTTATGGCTAATTCCTTTGCAAACGAAGCCAACTTTAAACGGATTATCATCATATACGGCCTTACAATAAATATTCTTAATTGTAAAAATCGCTTTAGGGCAAAATTGTGCTAAAACAAGACTAATACATTATATACAATTATTTTTTACAATGTTATTATAATAAAAGCAATATACACAAGGAGGAAATCTTAAAATGACAAATATAATCAAACGTGTCATATCTACAACACTGTCTGTTGCTGTTTTATTATGCGCTGTGTTCATCAGTGCTTCGGCGGTTGAAGTTACCACCGCCTATGACTCTGAGCTTTCGGGTGTTTGGGCTAACGATTACAGCCCGTATCTCACCTTCGCGAGCGGATCGGAGTCGGGTACACTTTATTACTACGACGTAATTTCCGCCGGCTCAAACCAGAGCAACTCGGGCAAATTAGAAACGCCCAACCAAAGATATAACTACATAAGCTGTGATTCCGGTAAAGAGCTTCACATAAAATCAAAGGACGGTTTCGCCGCTACAAAAGGCTTTACCGCCTCCTTTGAGCTGTTTACCAATGCGCCGACAACGGGCACCGTTGTTTTCTCATTCAGCCAGTTCAAATTTTCAATAGATTACGCCGCTACCACGCTGTATCTCCACTGCGGAAATACAGAGTTGGGCCATTTTTCTACCGGACTTACCGCAGGTTCTTATGATTTTCAAAGCGTATACCTGTGCAACCAGTGGACAATAAAGTATATCGACGGCGTAATTACCGTAGTGCCGCTTTCGGACGGTATGGGCAAGAATAATACCATTATCAAAAATAGCGATAATACTCCCATTACATGGACTCTTCCCGACGGCACGGTCACTACCGAAGTTCCTATGCCGAGCAACGTCGATTTCGGCTATTGTTATGTTGATATCTCCGCATCAAAGGAAATCAGCAAACGCTGCATATTCGGTCAGGTTCCTATCGGTTTTACCAGTAACTATAACGGCAATTTCCCCATGATATCAAACGTTAACTTTAAGTCCAACTGCGGATTTTCCACACTTCAGGGCTATGTTGACTTTGTAATGAATCTTACAAAAAACCTCAATTCCTTTGATGTTGAATACGCACGAAATGTTTACAATTCAATCAAGGACAACTGCTCGGCGGGCATGATAAGTGCAGTAGCACCTTACGAAAGCTATATTACCGCTGCTGAGGCTGCTCTTGTTGAGGGTGTTACATCATCATACAATGTATCCGCTGCCGCAGGCGGCAAGATTTATTCAAACGGCGAGCTTTTTGTAAACGATAATGTCAACAATCCTATCGAGCTTGGCACATCCATGACGTTTACCGCCGTTGCGGACGCCGGTTACACCTTCTCTCACTGGGCAAACGGTGCCGACGGCATAGTTACCACCGATTCTACCATCAACGTAGTAATGTATCTTGATACCGAGCTTAAGGCCGTGTTTACAAAGGATACTGCTGCTACGGGCGATGATATCACGGTTCGTTTCCGCGACCATTCAGGAAATATTATAGCCGAATATACCGTTGCCGTAGGTTCAACCGTTACCTTGCCTCAGGTTCCGTATGCGTTCGGATATACCTGCAACGGCTGGTTGATTGACGGCGTGTCCTGCAACGCAGGCGACGAAATCGTATTTAATAAGGATACTATCGTATGCGCCGATTTTGCAAAGAACGACGCTACATATAGCATTACCGTTTCGGGCGCAAAGGAAGCCATCGAAGGATACTATACATATAACACGCTTATCACTGTCAACTTTGATTATGATGCTATCAATACATACGAAAAGTTCGCAGGCTGGTCAAACGGAAAGAAAATAGTCAGCTACGATGACAGCTATTCCTTCTTTGTAGGTGACGATGCCGAAATAAATGCTGTTATAACCACTTCTGACGTAAAAGTTACTCCTATAATTGATGTTATGGATGTGTCGCTGGTCAACGACGGCGCAAAGGCAAGCTTTTATATCGAGCGTTGGTTGCCGAGCGACTTAACCTTGGTCGAAAGCGGAGCTATCTATACAAAATCTGTTGAATCGGCATCAAAGTTGAGACTGAATTGTGTTGACGGCGATACGATTAGAAGGGTACAGTCCAAGTTTACTACCAATCATGCACAGATGCGTGTAAATCTCGGCTCTACGTCGGGTGACGCAACAATGTATCTTACCGCATACATGACTTACATAGATGCGGAAGGAAAATTAACCACGATT
>JBGVDX010000252.1:0-13018 GCA_045119575.1 Acutalibacteraceae bacterium | reverse complement strand
AACGCTGGTCAGTCCCGCCATAACGCCGGTGCCGTCCTCGTTACGAAGACCGCATTTAACCTGATATTTTTTATAATCAGCGGGGCTGATGTTGTTATATTCTTTGAATTCATTGCATAAATTGGACAAGATGTTACTGCTAAGTTCCATTCACGCACCCTCTTTCTGAAAGTGTTTTAATTAAATTATTTTACACCAATTAGCTCTTTAAGTCAATAAGGAGGTTACACATGAAGAAAACATATATAATAGCGGCGGTGATTATTTTCGTTTACGGCGCCGTTATGCCGCTTATTTGCCTTTCGGCCGATACAAAAACGTCGCAATCGGGCGAAAACAGCCAAAACACATACGATGACATTGCCGATAAAACCAAACAAGTGCGTGTGTTGGATAAAAATAGCGGAAATGTGACCGAAATTGACCTTGACGAGTACCTTTTCGGTGTAGTTGCGGCGGAAATGCCCGCGTCATACAACGAGGAGGCGCTTAAAGCGCAGGCGATAGCCTCGTATACATATATGCTTTTTCGCGCAAACGAAAGGTCGGGCGAAAAGTACGACGTTGTTGACGATTCCTCAACCGACCAGGCGTTTATAACCCGCAAAGAAGCACGCGAAAAATGGGGCGACAGCTACGATAAATATGCTAACAAAATCGACGCCGTAATAAAGGCCGTCAGCGGTTATGTCATGGTCGACGAAAAGGATATGCCGATTCTTGCCGCTTACCATAATATATCTGCGGGCCGCACCGAATCGGCAAAAACCGTTTGGGGCAGCGAATACTCCTATTTGCAGCCCGTCGACTCTCTCGGCGATTTAACGGCTAAACAATATTTGTCGGAGGCAAGCCTTACTCCCGAAGAAATTGCCCAAAAGCTTACTTTACCCGAAAACGACGGCTCTCCGTCGCTGTGGATTGGGGAAATAAAAACCTCCGATTCGGGCACCGTGACCGAAATCAGTTTTTGCGAAAAAACCTTTACCGGCGGCCAAATTCGTTCGTTGCTTGGCTTGCGTTCGTCGGTGTTTACGGTCAACTTTGACGACGGCAGTTTTAATTTCAGGGTTCAAGGCCACGGCCACAACGTCGGCATGAGCCAATACGGAGCAAACTATCTTGCCGAGCAGGGGTATACTTACATAGAAATTTTATCGTGGTATTATACGGGCTGTAAGATGAAACGACTGTAAACGGGAGCGATTTATGTTAAAAACCACGAAAATAAATTTTGTGTTGACATTGACGGGTGAGTTATTATATAATCTTATATTGCAGGGTTGTATCTGAAAGCGGATTTTCGCTTTTTAAATAGACAACCAAAAAAGATTATCCGAGTAATCGGCTCGGGAAAGAAACGGAGGGGTATGTAATGTTCAGAACCTATCAACCCAAAAAGCTTCACCGCAAGAAGGAACACGGTTTCCGCAAGAGAATGTCTACGGCTAACGGTCGTAAGGTGCTTGCCCGCCGCAGAGCGAAGGGCAGAAAGCAGCTTTGTTATTAATTCGCTGCTAACACATTTATTTTGATATAACGGAAAGAATCGTCTTGAAAAACACTTTAAAGGAAAACAGAGATTTCAGACGCCTTTACGGACGAGGAAAAAGATTTGTCAGTCCCGCACTTGTTACCTACGTAATGCGTAACCGTGCGGGCTGCTGTCGCATTGGAATTACGGCGAGCAAGAAAACCTTTCGGCACGCCGTAGAGAGAAACCGTGCAAGGCGTTTAATACGTGCCGCTTTTGCGGAATGTTGTGGTGACATTGTCGGCGGATACGACATTGTTTTTGTTGCCCGTTCATGTACTCTGGCTCGGACAAGCCGCGAAATCTGTACCGATATGCGCCGTCATTTTACGGCACTCGGCTGTTTCGGTGAAAAAAATGATGAAAAAACTGCTGATTAAGCTTATCCGATTTTATCAAAAGAAAATCTCGCCGCATACGCGGGCGAGCTGTCGGTATGTGCCGACCTGCTCCGGCTATGCAATAGATGCGCTGGAGACTCATGGGGCGATTAAAGGGTCGCTCCTTGCGATTTTAAGAATTTTGAGGTGCAATCCGCTGTTTAAGGGCGGATACGACCCCGTACCTCCCAAAGGGAGATGGAGGAATACTTAAAAAATAGGGCTGCACCCGTTCCCCAAGGCAAGCGGACCCGCTTGCGGAAAGGATAACAATGCTTCAAGGAATTTATGATTTTTTTGCTAAGCCTATGGGCTGGCTTCTCGCGCAAATGTGCGACATATTCGGCGGCAATTTTGCCTTGTCGATTTTTATATTCACGCTTATCATGAACTTTGTTTTTATGCCGCTTAACATTAAGCAGCAAAAAAGCATGGCATCTCAGGCGAGAATGAAAAATAAAATGGATAAAATCAAAGAAAAGTATAAGGATGACAAAGCCGCGCAGCAGCAGGCGATGGGAGAGCTTATGCAGGAATCGGGCTCCAACCCCATGAGCGGCTGTTTGCTTATGTTTATCCGCTTACCTTTCTTTGTTGCGATTTATACTGCTGTTCAAAGACCGCTTACCTTCCTTTTAGGTGCATCGAAGGAGCTTATCGAGGCCGCGCAAAAGACTTTGAGCGTAAAATCCGAAATGGCCGTATTAGAGGATATTGAAAAGCTTAAGGGCAGCGAAATTTTCGATTTGGCTACCGACATTAACTTTGACTTTTTGGGTCTTAACCTTACCCAACAGCCGGAGTTCAGCCAGCCGAGCCTCATTTGGATTATTCCGTTGCTTTCTTTTGCAACCTCTATTCTCTCTACCTTTGTAACCACCCAAATGCAAAAGAAAACCAACCCCGGCGCAGCGCAGGGAGCCGGCTGTATGTATGTCATCATGCCGTTTTTCTCTTTATTTATCGCGTTCGGCGTACCGGGCGCAGTGGGCTTCTACTGGGCCTGCTCCAACCTTGTAAGCATGTTTATCAGCATTATTACAAGCAAATTTAACAATCCGTCCCGTACCATAGCCCAGCTTGAGGCTAAAACCGTTTTAAAACGCATGAAGTACGAGGAAAGTAAGATAGCCTCGGCGAACCTGGTCGAGGATTCGGCCCAGTGACGATTTTTTGGTCACTATGAAAGGAATGAAACTATAAAATGAGAGAGGCAATAGCTACCGGCGCTTCTATTGAAGAAGCAAAGGATAAAGCTGTCGAAATGCTCGGTAACGTCGGCAACCACGAGATTGAGTTTGAAGTTATCGACCTTCCGCAAAAGAAGATTCTCGGGCTTTTCGGCGGCAACCCCGCTAAAGTAAGAGCCTATGTTGAGGCGCTTGACAATAAACCCGCTAAAAAGCAGGTTGAAAAAAAGCCCGCCGACAAAAAATCAGCCGAGCAGAAGGCTCAGCCCGCTAAAAAGGTTGAAAAACCCGCTAAAAAAGAAGAAGTAAAAACCGAAAAGAAAAGTGAAAAACCGGTTACTTTCGGTGTAAAGAACGCCGAAAGCACCGTTAATTTCGTAAAGGATATCCTTTCTAAAATGGATATCGGCGAATTTACAATTACCTCAACCGACATCGAAAACGGTATCAAAATCGACATCGACGGCGAGGGAATGGGCGCTGTAATTGGACGCAGAGGCGAAACCCTTGACGCTATCCAGTATCTCGCTTCGCTCCATTGTAACCACGGCGAAGAGGGCGATTTCCGTCGCGTTGTACTTGACACCAGCGGCTACCGCGATAAGCGCGAAAAGACATTACAGGCGCTTGCCGCTAAAACCGCCCGTCACGTGCTCCGTTCCGGCAGAAATCAGTCGCTTGAGCCTATGAACCCCTATGAGCGCAGAATTATTCACACCGCCGTTCAGGATATTGACGGCGTAACCTCTTGGTCGGTAAGCGACGGAAAAAATCGCCGCGTAATTATCGGCTTTGAAAAGGGAAGCGAGCCTGCTCCCAGACCCCGTAACGGCGGTCGCGGCGGCAACGGACGTCGCTCCTCCTACGGCAACAAGCCGAAGGCTAATACAACGCCTGCGGCTGAGCCGAAGAACGAAACCGGCGAAGGCCCGATATACGGACGAATCGGTTAATCGAATAAGGATAATTAAAGGCTTTACGAATTTTCGTAAAGCCTTTTTTCATATCAAAAAACAAAGGGGTAGCCGAAATAATCGACTGCCCCTTTGCCGCCCGTACCGAGTTTATAATTTTTCCGTGGGCGAGTTATTCCATGTTGACTATTTCAAGCGGAGAAACATATGCACCGTCCTTTATAACGGCGAAATGCAAGTGCGTTTTGTCAGCCGATTCGCTTGGAATTTCGCTTAAAACGCCGATATCTTGATTTACTCCTACCACGTCGCCCTTTTCAACATAAACGGTGCCGAGCCCGCAGTAAACGGTTTTTATATTGTTCCCGTGGTCAATTTTAAGCACCTTACCGAGTTGAGCGTCTATGTGAATATCGGTAACAATGCCGTCGCCAGCCGCCCGAATGATAGCGTTTGGCTCACCCGCTATGTCTATGGCGTTGTGAAGTCTCCAATCCGCATAGGTTTCGGAATATTGCATTTCCTTTAAGCTGAACGGCTTTAAAATCTCACCCGTTAAAGGCAAAACAAAATATTCCGCAACGGTGTTTTGCGTGGTTGCGCTTTCGGTTTCGGAAACGGTACTGCTTACCGAAGTCGGATTTGATACAATGTTATCTGCAACGTCGCTTACGGTTGCTCCGACATCGACAGTATCATTATATGAGGTCGCGATGTCGGATATTACCGAGTATGTGTCAGCGGAGGCGGGCTTATTACTGTTGATATTTCTGCCAATCGTGAGCCAGCCGCAGGCACCTATTCCTACCATGCACACCGCAAGCGCTATATAAGTACCGGCGCCTTTAAAATTTTTCAGTCCGCTTATTTTCATGCTATCATTCCTCCTGCAAAGCTATTTTTACCTTAAAAGGAAAGTTTTATACCTTTCTGTCATAATTGTTAAAAAATATTTCATATTAAAACAAAATGATAGTAAAAATGCTTTGATATATTATAATTGCACTTGAAACAAGCGAAGCCGCATCGCTTAAAAGTGCTTTTCTACCCTCCTCAGATTTATACCCTATGGAAAAAGACTGCCGTAAAAAGCAGTCTTTTTTCATTTACGATATAAAAAAATAAATCCCGTCTGAAACTTCAGGCGGGATAAAATATTTATGCGTTAATTGTTATTAGAACGGAATGAACATCATAACGAGCCAGTAGGTAACTTCGCCGTTCTTGTAACAGCCAACCGACATGTACTCGTATTTTTCGTTGGTAATCATGCTCTTGGAATCCTCGCTGCTGAGCAAGATTTCAGCAACCTGCTCGGCGGTGTATTCGCCCCAAATTCCGTTAAGACATGTGCTTCCGCGTGAATGAATATCGTAATCGGTCAAAATGGTGGTGTGCTGTCTGTCGTCGCCCATGCCGTAGAAGTTAGGACGGGTAGAATCCATCTTACCTTCGCAAGCTTCTTCGTATACGCGCTGATTTACTGCCTGCTGAAGAGCGATGTCGTCGTTTTTGAATGCGTACGGAGAAACAGTCTCTTCGGTAGCGGCCTCATCGGAAGCGGCTTCAGCCGAGGTAGCCTGGTCAGCGTCGGTGTTGGCGGAGAGAGCCTTTACTCTTGCATCGTTAAGAAGGGTGAAAAGCTGTCCGGAAAGCTCGGCGTTACCTTCGTACTCGTAAACGTAAACCTTGATTGTATCGGAGTAACCGAGAACGGTGTTACATGCGATGGTAGCACAGCCGGGAGCCATACCGAGGATTTGACCGTCTTTGTCAATTTTAACGATTTTTTCGTTTGAGCTTTCCCAGAAAACGGCGGTGATAGCCGGCTTTTCGGGGAAGAGCTTGTAGCTAAGAGCCACCTTTTTGCCTACAAAGAGGGAAAGGTTGCCGTTTTCGTCGGCGCCTTCAATTTTTACGCCGATTTCCTTAACGTCGCCGGATTTATATGTATTCTCCGGCTTAACGGAAGGTTCGCCGATTTCTTCGTATTTAATTTCTGCTCGTTTAAGGGGTTCATATGCGTCGTTGGTGAATACTTCCGAAGTGGTGTCTCCGGCGTTCTTATCTTCGCATGCGGCAAATCCGCAAAGCAGCAATGTCGCAGCGCAAAGCACCGCAATAATTCTTTTCATTAGATATTCCTCCATACCGTTGCCGTGCGGTATAAATGTTTATTGTTACTGCTTGAATGTCCTGCCGGCAAAATTTTAGAACAGCAGTAAATTACTTGATAATTATTCGTGGATTTCAACTATTTCCGATTTATTTTTATAAATGTGGTTTTCGGGAACGTGACCGCGTACTAACGAGAGCGGATAAACGCGGCAACCTTCGCCCAAAACGCTGCCGGGACAAAGCACGCTGTTGCAACCGACGTCGGCACGGTTACCGAGAACGGCGCCGAATTTTTTAAGCCCCGTTGTAACACGCTTACCGTCGCACAAAACGGTGACGTTGGATTTATCCGATTTAAGGTTAGAGGTGACGGCGCCGGCGCCCATGTGAGCCATGAAACCGAGCACAGAATCACCGATATAGTTGTAATGAGGAACTTGAGCCTTATCGAAAATAACGGCGTTTTTAACTTCGGTTGAGTTGCCTATAACGGCGCCTTTGCCGATAATAGCGCTGCCTCGAATAAAAGCGCAGTGTCTTATTTCGGCGTCCTCGTCAATAATGAGCGGCCCGTTAAGAGTTGCGGACGGGGCGATTTTCGCCGAACGCGCAACCCAAATGTTTTCGCCGCACTTTTCGAAAATGCTTTCGTCAAGTGTGGGACCGAGCTTTAAAATAAACTCGGATATCTTGGGCAAAACCTCCCACGCAAACGTAGCGCCGTCAAAAAGCGAAGCCGCAACAGTGTGGGATAAATCAAGCAGTGATGAAACAGAAAGGGCGTTGTTCAAAACGCAGGACTCCTATTCAAAAAGACTTTTTCTCTATAATTTTAATCCAAAAGGCAAAAATTATCAAGGGGTATAATAAAATTTACGAATTTTTTTTGTAATTTATTCAACTTGACGAATTTTGTGAAAACTTATTTAACGAAAGTTTTGATAAAAATCGTGTAAAATGAAAAAAAGACTTTATTAATGGCGAAATATGTTATATTATTATAGTGTATACTAAATTATATGAGTATGAGGTGTTTTTATGGCTCAAAAGGTAAAAATCATGGTCGGCGGAATTGATTATTATATCAACACCGACGAGGACGAAACCTATATCCGTGGAATAGGAGCGAAGCTCAATAATCGCCTTGACCAGTTAGCAAAGCAAAACCCTTATCTTTCAACTACAATGGTAGCGGTTTTTGCGGCGCTTGAATGTTGCGACGAAGCCGAAAAAGCTAAAAAAGCGCTTGATTCCATGACCGGCAAAATGCAGGCTACCGACGCAAAATCAATAGACGCAATAATCGAGGTTGACGAGGCTCGCCGTGAAATTGAGCGTCTTAATATGGAAAACATCCGTTTAAGAAAGCAGCTCGCGGGTAAATGATGCCCGAACTGCTTTTGCCTGTCGGCTCTCCCGATTCGCTCATAGCCGCCGTGCGAAGCGGCGCCGACGCCGTTTACATGGGCTACGGAAACTATAATGCCCGACGCTCGGCTCAAAATTTCGACGACGACGGGTTTAAAAAGGCTGTCGAATACTGTCACATAAGCGGGGTTAAGGTTTATCTTACCCTTAACACTCTTGTAAGCGACGGCGAAATGAGCGGCGCGCTTGAGACTGCAAAAAACGCTTGCACCGCGGGTGCCGACGGCTTTATTGTTCAGGATATCGGTCTTGCCCGATTGCTTAAATCGGCTTGCCCCGATATGCCGCTTCATGCCTCAACCCAAATGACGGTAACCTCGCCGTCCGCGCTGTACGAGCTGAAGGAGCTCGGCTTTGTGCGCGTCGTTTTGGCAAGGGAGATGAATAGGCGCGAGATAGCCGAACTGTGCGAAACGGCGCATTTGCTCGGAATGGAAACCGAGGTTTTTGTTCACGGCGCACTTTGTATGTGCGTTTCGGGACAATGCTATATGAGCGCCGTTATAGGCAGACGCAGCGGCAACAGGGGTCAATGCGCCCAGCCGTGCCGTTTGCCGTGTGAAGGCGGATATCCGCTTAGCTTAAAGGATTTGTCGCTGATATCGTATGTCAAGGATTTGACCGATATCGGCGTCGATTCGTTTAAAATAGAGGGACGCATGAAACGTCCGGAATATATTGCCGCTTCCGCCTCTGCGTTCAGGCAAATGCTTGACACAGGCTGCGCTGACAAAGGCTTGCTTGAAAATTTGAGCAATGTTTTTACCCGTTCGGGCCACACCGACGGATATTATAAAGGCGCTTTGGGCAACGATATGTTCGGTCACCGAACCGAAACCGACGTAGCCGCCTCCGAAAGGGTTTTATCATCTTTGCGTCAACTTTACCGAGGCGAAAGACAAAGCGTTGCCGTAAAAATGAAGTTTTACGCTAAACTCGGCGAAAAAACGCGGCTTACCGTGACCGACGGGGAACATAGCGTTACCGTTTTAGGAGATGAGCCGCAAATTGCCGCCCGACGAGCTGCCGATTTTGATTATATAAAAGGTCAATGTGAAAAGCTTGGCGGAACGGCATATTATTGCGCCGATTTCGAATGTGACATTGACGAAAACATAGCTTTATCTGCATCGGCGCTTAACGCGATGAGAAGAGAATGTGCCGAAAAACTGAACGACGCAAGAAAACCTAAATCCATAGAGTTTAAAAACACCTGTTTAAAAATCGAAAAACCGACGAGGTACGACAAAACGGCGTTTTTTGCCCGTTTTTCTGATATCGACCGTGTCCCCGACGATTTATCGGGGCTTGAAAAACTTTTTGTTCCCGTAAACAGCGGCGCCGACAAGCTTGCGGAATTAATTAACCGAGCCGCCGACACCGAAATCGGGGTCGAATTGCCGAGGGCTTTATTTTCGCTTGAAAAGTCGTGCGAAAAATGGCTTGCTGCGGCGAAAGAGCTGGGCGTAAAATATGCGCTGTGTCACAATATCGCCGCCGTAAATGTTGCTAAAAAATGCGGAATGAAAATCGTCGGCGGTTTCGGGCTAAATGTCTTTAATTCCGCCGCCGTTTTAACCGCAAAGGATATGGGCGCCGAATATGTTACCTTGTCGTTTGAGCTGTCGTCGGGAAAAATGTCGGCGATTGCGGGGGATAATCTCGGCGTAGTGGGATACGGAAAACTGCCCCTTATGTTGACCAGAAACTGTCCCGTTTCGGGCAATAAAGGAAAGTGCGGCGGCTGTTCGCATAACCGAGTTGTTGTTGACCGAATGGGCGAGAGATTTAACGTCGATTGCAACTACGGAATGAGTGAGCTTGTTAATTCAAAGGTTTTGTGGCTTGCCGACCGACGGGATATCATCGACGGCTACCGTTTTGTAATGCTTAATTTTACCGACGAGGACAAGACGAAAGCGGGATACGTTATTTCGGCTTACCTTGGCGGGGACAAGCCTCACGGCGAATTTACCCGTGGGCTTTACGACCGTGGCGTACTTTAAGGAGAATGTAAAATGCTTATTTTAGCCTCCGCCTCACCGAGACGGAAAGAACTGCTTGAAAACTTGGGATATAAATTTGACTGCCTTGCCGCCTACACCGACGAAACCTTGGCAAGGGGGATAGACGGCTACAACGCGGTTTACGAGCTTGCCTACCGAAAGGCGAAAACGGTTGCGGAGATTAAACCCGACGGAGTAATACTTGCGTCGGATACGGTTGTTTTTTGCGACGGCGAGATTTTGGGTAAGCCGAACGGCCGCGCCGACGCCGAAAATATGCTCCGCCGCTTGTCGGGAAAGAAACACACCGTTTATACGGGCGTTTGCGTCATGGGCGGAGATAAATGCGAGCGGCTCGTATCGGCCGCGGAGGTTGAATTTTATCCGCTTGACGACGCCTTAATCGAATGGTACCTTGATACGGGCGAGCCTTACGATAAAGCCGGCGCCTACGGAATACAGGGCAAGGGTTCGGTGTTGGTAAAGAAAATCGACGGCGATTATTTTACCGTAATGGGGCTTCCCTGCGCTGAGGTTTTCAGAGCGCTTAAAAAATTTCAAATATTACCTGAATAAATTGCGCCGAGACGGTTGTCGTCGGAGCGATTTTAAGGTATAATAGATTGATTAAATAAAATTTTTTCGGGAGGACATTATATGTTTACTCGTGATATCGGAATAGACCTCGGTACAGCGAACACTCTTGTTTATGTTCGAGGAAAAGGAATTGTAATGCGTGAGCCGTCGGTTGTTGCCGTTGACGTGCGAAATCAGGCGGTGCGTGCCGTAGGTACCGAGGCTAAGGAAATGATTGGCCGTACCCCCGGCTCAATCGTAGCCGTTCGTCCGCTTAAGGACGGCGTTATTGCCGACTTTGAGGTTACCGCAACCATGCTTCGTCGCTTTATTCGTGAAGCGCTTAAGGGTTCGTTTTTCTCGCGTGCCCGTGTAATTATAAGCGTACCGTCGGGCGTTACCGAGGTTGAAAGCCGTGCCGTTTACGACGCCGCTCACTACGCCGGCGCCCGTGAAATCGACCTTATCGAAGAGCCTATGGCGGCCGCCCTCGGCGCCGAAATGCCCGTATGGGACGCTACCGGTTGCATGGTTGTCGATATCGGCGGAGGTACCGCCGAGGTTGCCGTAATGTCGCTCGGTGATATCGTTACCGCCTGTGACGTTCGTGCGGGCGGCGACCGTCAGGACGAGGCGATTATTTCTTATATTCGCAAAAAACACAATTTGCTTATCGGCGAACGTACCGCCGAGGAAATAAAAATCGCTATCGGTTCGGCTCATCGCGACTCTATCAACGAAAGCATGGAAATCCGCGGCCGAAACCTTGTTGACGGCTTACCGAAAAACGTCGTAGTTACTACTAACGACGTCCGTGAGGCTATTAACGGCTGCGTTCGTCAAATTATCGGCGCCGTCCGTGAAACCTTAGAGAAAACGCCGCCTGAGCTTGCCGCCGATATAATTGACAGAGGAATTGTTCTTACCGGCGGCGGAGCGCAGCTTCGCGGTCTTGATAAAATTATTGAAGAGGAAATAAATATACCGGTACACGTTGCCGACAATCCGATTGACTGTGTAGCTGAGGGTATCGGAAAACGTCTTGACGCCGATTTGCCCTTTAATACATACTACAGACGCAGAAAATATTAATTTATAGGACTGAATTTGAATGAGAGCCTTTTTCAGAAGCGTTAGATTTAAGGTTTTGGCGATAATACTTGCCGTTTTGGTTGTATTGCTCGTGGTTTTCAGTGCGCTTGGCGGCTGGACCTCGCCGTTATCAAGCGTAGCGTCCTCGGTTGTCACCCCTGTTCAACAAGGTTTTAATTCTACGTGGGAATATATAACCAACCTTTTCTCGGCGCCGTCGAGAATACGTGATCTTGAGCTTGAAAACGCCGAGCTTCGCGAACAGATTGCCGAATTGACCGAGGCGAAAACCGAATATGAAACCGCCCTTGTAGAAAACGAATTTTACAAGGACTATCTCGGTTTAAAAGAAGACCATGAGGACTTTGAATTTTGCGCCGCAAAGGTCGTTTCAATCGACCCCGTTGACGCATACGGAGCCTTTTCGATTAACATGGGCAGCCTTAACGGAATAAGCCCCTATGACCCCGTAATCACGGCGGAGGGCTTGGTAGGATACGTAAAATCGGTGTCGCTTACAAGTTCTACGGTTATAACCGTGCTTGACCCGACGGTTAAGGCGGGGGCATACGATACCCGTACCGACGACAGCGGCATTATTGTCGGCTCGGCAAAGCTTGCAAAGAACGGCCAATGTCGCATGAACGATCTTACCCGTGACTGCACCGTAGCAATCGGAGACAGTATTGTTACGTCGGGCGGCGGCGGAATTTTCCCTGAAGGATTAATGGTCGGTACCGTTAACACGATGGGTCAGGACAAGGGCGATATCATGTATTACGCCGTAATAGATACCGCCGTTAACTTCGAAAAGCTCAGAAACGTAATGGTTATAACCTCCTTTGAGGGGCAAACAATGTTAAAGGACAGAATTTAATTTTTAACCGAATTTTTTAACGGAGGTGAAGCAAAATGCGACGTGTATATTACCGTAAATATGTTTACCATACCTTGCTTTGCTTTATTTCCGCCTTGCTTTATTTTTGGCAAAATTCGATTAATGCGTTTCCCGAAATTGCGGGGCTGAGAGCTTTGCCGCTTATCCCGTTTATTGTTTGCGTAACGGTTTTTAACCCCGAAACCGCCGGAATTGTTTACGGTGTCGGAGCGGGGCTTGTTATGGATATAAGCTGGTCGCGGACAAGCGGGTTCAACGCGCTTACGTTGTTTGTGATTTGCACCGTTTTGGGGCTTCTAATCCGTTTTCTTTTCAATCGCTCGCTTGCTTCAACCCTTATGCTGAGCGGAATAATATGCCTTGTGTATTTTTTGCTTTACTGGCTTTGCTTTAGCGTTTTTGCGGGCGTAGAAGAAGGGGCGTATTGCCTTTTCTCAATTTATTTGCCTATGGCTGTTTATACGTGGGTGTTTACAATACCGTCGTATTTTTTAATCGGCTTTATGACCGATAAATTCCGAAACGATTAATTTTTGTTTTTAATAATACGAAAGGAGGAATCGTGCTGAAATGAAATATTATTACCAAAAGAAAAAGCCGTTTTTTAAACGTTTTATTGCGCTTATAAGCGCGCTTGTAATTGTACTTGTTTGCTTTACGGGTAAAATGGTCGAGCTTCAAATTGTCAACGCCGACACCTATTTAGCCCAAGCCGATACCTCCAGTTACCGTACCCTTACCGTTACCGCGACAAGAGGCGAAATAATTGACCGATACGGCCGTCCTCTTGTTATAAACCGCGAGGGGTTCAATATAGTTTTTGACGCGGCATATCTGCCGACCTCGGAGTTAAACGATACTATTTTAATATTAACCGATTTG
>JBGVDX010000251.1:0-2280 GCA_045119575.1 Acutalibacteraceae bacterium | reverse complement strand
CGTCAATGCCGTTCGTATTCAATAATAACCGTAACCACCCCTCTGTTTCACTACATTCTTTTAGGGCAATTTCAAATTTTGAGAGCATATCCGCTTTACTCTGCCCGTAATTTGCTTCACGGATGTTTGCATAAACGCTGCTTGAACTTTTACGGATTTGGAAAAGAGTGTTAGATGGTGCTTTCGTCTTTTGGCAAAGCAATTCTATTTCGGTTGCAAACTGCTCGGAATAGATCAGCAAATAATTTTTCACTATATAACCACTCCCTTCAAAAGCATTATACTACTTTTTTGTAAACAAATCAAGGCGAAGCCTTGTATATCATCAATTCCGAAGGAATTGTATATCATCAACACGCAGTGTTGCATCTCATCAAGCCGCAAGGAAATGCACGCTGACGCGTGATGAGATACAAGGTCGGCTTGCCGACCTTGATGATATGCACCGCACTTCGTGCGGCGATGATATGCCAAGCCTGCGGCTTGGATAAAAAAAGAACGAACTTTTGGTAGACAAAAGTTCGTTCTTTTTTGGCGGAGAGAGGGGGATTCGAACCCCCGAACGGGTATTAGCCGTTACACGATTTCCAGTCGTGCGCCTTAGACCAGCTCAGCCATCTCTCCACGTCGTGTTATTAATTTTTCGTTCCCCTAAAAGCGTCGCCGCTTTACGAGACTTAAACATTATAACCAATCGCAACTAAAAAATCAAGATATATTTTCATTTTTTAGTTTTAATAGTATAACCGACCGATTTTTTACCGAAAATAAACCAAAGGAAGTGGTAAAAATGGCGGTCACGTTGCTCCGCACGCTTATTTTATATATCGTAATTATGGTCGCTATGCGAATAATGGGCAAGCGGCAGGTAGGCGATATGCAACCGAGCGACCTCGTCGTGTCCTTGCTCATTTCGGAAATCGCCGCTATGCCGATTGATAACATCGACCGACCGATTGTAAACGGCATAATAGCCGTGTTTCTTCTTGTTTTTCTTGAAACGGCGCTCGCCTGCATATCGCTTAAATCGGGGAAGCTGCGCCGCGCCGTAAACGGAGCCTCCGTTATAATCATAAACCGCGGAAAGGTCGACTGCTCCGCACTTAAACGGCTCCGCATCACAACCGACGAGCTTCTTGAAGCCCTCAGAGGGCAGGGGATTTTCGACATTTCGACGGTGCAGTATGCCATAATTGAGCCCAACGGTCAGCTAAGCGTTTTGGAAAAATCGGGGGGCAGCTTAGCCGTGCCGGTAATTTGCGACGGGAAAATGCAGACGCATTTTATGGAAAGCGCAGGCATTTCCAAGCACGAGGTCAATTCGGTGCTTAAAAAGCGGGGGATTTCCGCCGAGGACGTGTTCATCATGACGCTTGACGGCGACGGAAAGGCGTTTATCATAAAGGAAGACGGTAAATCATGAAAAGGCTTATACTTTCGTTTATTTTGGTGGCGGCGCTGGTCGGATTTTCGGTTTGCGGCAGCGTAACGGTAAAGAAAAAGGGCGGCGAAATATCTGAAATGCTCGACGGGGCAATTTCGGTGGCGGAAAAAGGGGACATGGCCGAGGCAAAGGCGGCGGCGAAACGGATAGAGGACTTATTCGTTGAGTCGGAAAGCACATTTGCGCTTTTTCTTAACCACGAAATAGTGAACAAGCTCGGCGCCGACATATCCCAGCTATATTATTTGGCCGAAAAGGAGACGAAAAACGACTTTTCCGCATACTGCCGCAGCGCAAAAATCACCGTAACCCACATATTGGCGAGCGAAACGCCGACGTTATCAAACGTGCTGTGATAAAGGCGGGTTTTGTAATTCGGCGGCTTTGCCGAACCCTTAATTTATTCGATTTTATATAAAAAACAGAGAGACGACTTCATTACGGAGCGTCTCTCTGTTTAATATTTTTTTGTTTTTATTTTGCGTAGTCGATTGCGCGGCTTTCGCGTACAACCTGAACCTTGATTTGACCGGGATATTCCATTTCGCTCTCGATTCGCTTAACGATGTCGCGGGCGGTGGTTATCATTTGGTCATCGCTAACCTGGTCGGGCTTGACCATTATGCGGATTTCGCGGCCCGCCTGGATAGCGTAGGAGCTTTCTACGCCGCCGAACGAGTTGGCGATTTCTTCAAGCTGTTCAAGGCGCTTAACGTAGTTTTCGATGTTCTCGCGTCTTGCGCCCGGACGAGCGGCGGAAATTGCGTCTGCCGCCTGAACAATGCAGGCGATAGCCGATTTCGGCTCAACGTCGCCGTGGTGAGCGTGGATAGCGT
>JBGVDX010000250.1:0-2884 GCA_045119575.1 Acutalibacteraceae bacterium | reverse complement strand
CCACCTGTACCTTGTTAAAAGAAGAAAACGAAGAGGTTTTTAATCGCTTTATTGAAAACAATCCGCATTTTAAAGCGTTAAGCGTAAAAACTTTGTTGCCGTGCGAAAACGAAACCGACGGATTTTTTATTGCGATTGCCGAAAGGATAGGCTAATGAAAAAAGATATTAAATCAATGACTTTGGTCGAGCTTGAAAACGAAATGAAGCTTATCGGTCAACCGAAATTCAGAGCGGGACAAATATTCGATTGGCTTCAAAAACATATGGTATCAAGCTTTGACCGGATGACAAATCTTTCTAAGGATTTTCGCAGTCAGCTTGAAGAAAATTACTATATCGCCGACTGCGTTATTGAAGAAAAGTTTTGTTCAAAGCTTGACGAAACGGTAAAGTATTTGTTTAGGCTTAATGACGGCGAATGTATCGAAAGCGTGCTCATGAAATATAACCACGGTTGGTCAATTTGCATTTCGTCTCAGGTAGGCTGCCGCATGGGGTGCAAATTTTGCGCTTCTACAATCGGCGGACTTAAACGGAATTTAACACCATCCGAAATGCTGTCCCAAATTATGACTGCCCAAAAGGACATGAATATCCGAATTTCGAATATAGTTATGATGGGGATAGGTGAGCCGTTCGATAATTACGATAACGTCGTTCGTTTTCTTGAACTTGTCGGGTGCGACAGGGGGCTTAATATCGGCATGCGTCATATTTCGCTTTCAACCTGCGGCAGGGTAGACGGTATACGCAAATTCATGGAGCTTGATAATCAGCTTACGCTTTCAATTTCGCTCCATGCGCCTAATGATAAAATTCGAAACACCATGATGCCGATAAACAATAAGTGGAATGTTGACGAACTGATTTCTGCTTGCCGTGATTATTTTAAGCATACGGGCAGACGCATATCCTTTGAATATGCGATGATTAAAGGCGTAAACGACAGTAAAGAGTGTGCCGACGAGCTCATAAAACTTCTTTCGGGCATGATTTGTCACGTAAATCTTATCCCCGTAAATGAGGTTAAAGAAAACGATTACGAAAGAAGCGACAGAGTCCACGAATTTTGCGACTACCTTAACCGCCACGGCATGAACGCAACCGTTCGCAGAACGCTCGGAGCCGATATTTCCGCCTCATGCGGACAGTTAAGACAAAAGCGCGTCAAAAATGATACAAAACTGTAACTTTAAATAGTTTACGAAATGTGCTACTATAGAAAAATAAAATAAGATATTTGTTATCCCACGTAACAAAGGGGGCGTGATTAATATGAGAATAGCCAGCAAAACCGACATAGGTATGGTGCGTTCGTCCAATCAGGATTCTTACCTGACGGGCGAAATTTCCGGCTCTATTTCTTGGGCTGTGGTTTGCGACGGAATGGGCGGCGCCAACGGCGGCAATATCGCCAGCGCAACGGCTGTAAAGACGATAAGCGAACAAATTAACAAGTCCTACCGCAGCGAAATGAGTTCAAATTCTATTAAATATTTGCTTATGTCTGCCATAACTGCTGCTAACTCCGATGTTTACGATATGGCTAAGGAGGATGAGTCTTTGTCCGGAATGGGAACAACCGTTGTAGCGGTTATTGTCGTTAACGGATTGGCTCATATTGCTCATGCCGGCGATTCACGCGCTTACGTTATAGGAGATAAAAGCATAACTCAAATTACAAGAGACCATTCGGTTGTTCAGTCAATGATTGAAAACGGCGAAATTACCGAAGAGGAAGCAAAAACCCATCCTAACCGAAACGTTATAACAAGGGCGTTGGGAGTTGCCGACAGAATAGACATTGATTACAACGAAATCGAGCTTGATTCGGACGATTCAATTCTTATTTGTACCGACGGACTTAGCAATTTTATTGAAAACGAGCAAATTCTTGAAATAATTGCAAATAATAAATTCTACGAATATCCCGAAAAACTTATTGAAAAGGCAAACGAAAACGGCGGCGGGGATAACATAACCGTTGTCATGATGTCTGCATAAGGAGGGACACGTTTGGATAGATTTTTAGGAAAACGTCTTGACGGGCGTTACGAAATACAGGAAATAATCGGAATAGGCGGCATGGCTGTTGTTTATAAAGCCTTTGATATTCAGGAAAACAAGATTGTCGCCATTAAAATATTAAAAGATGAATTCGGCACGAACGTTGAGTTTTTGCGTCGTTTCCAAAATGAGTCAAAGGTAATTGCCGTTCTTTCACACCCGAATATCGTAAAGGTGTTCGATGTAAGCTTCGGCGATAACTTCCAATATATCGTCATGGAATATATCGACGGTATTACTCTTAAGGAATATATTGAACGCAAACAAAGTATTCCGTGGAAAGATGCATTGTACTTTACTGTACAAATTTTGCGCGCATTACAGCATGCTCACGACAAGGGAATTGTTCACCGCGACGTAAAGCCGCAAAATATAATGCTTCTTCGTGACGGCACGATTAAGGTCACCGACTTTGGAATTGCCCGTTTTTCGCGCAGCGACGAGCGAACAATCACCGATAAAGCAATCGGTTCGGTACATTATATAAGCCCTGAACAGGCAAAGGGCGGCCCGATTGACGAAAAGGCGGATTTATATTCGGTAGGCGTTTTGATGTACGAAATGCTAACCGGTTGCCTGCCTTTTGACGGCGATAACGCTGTTTCGGTTGCTATAATGCAGCTGCAAGACGAACCTAAACATCCAAGAGAGATTGACAGCAATATACCTGTCGGTCTTGAACAAATTACCATGCGTGCTATGCGTAAAAACCCCGAACACAGGTATCATTCCGACGCGGAAATGCTTCGTGATTTAGAGGAATTTAAGCGCAACCCTGAAATTGATTTCGGCTATGAGGACGCCTGCGTTGATAT
>JBGVDX010000249.1:0-1313 GCA_045119575.1 Acutalibacteraceae bacterium | reverse complement strand
GCTTTCTTAGCCAAGCATTGAGAAAACCCGAATATGATAACAAATGAGAAAAAAGCGGCGCAAAGAATAGCGGCTTTGTTGTGATACCATTGATTTTCAAGCCATTTTAAAACCTTATATAGCTTTGGGTGCTTATCGGGGTTAATTTTAACGATACTATCGTGTTTATCTCTTTTTTTCATATCGGCACCACCGTAAAAGAATTTATAATCATTTAATTATACCATTATTCGACCGTTTTGTACAGTTACCAATTCACAAAAAAACGGAGTTTCATTCAGAAACTCCGTTTTTTGTTATGAATATATCGTGTTATTCTTTCCATGCCGGTTATGGCGATAATAATAATTATGAAAAGGAAGGGGATAGAATAGCTTTCCTTAGCCTCCCATACAAGATAAAACAACATTCCGCCAAAAAGCGTCACAAGCGGGAAGAACGTGCGAGTCAAATGACGCTTTTTTATTATCCAAACCATAGCGGCCGCCGCAAGGAGAAGGGTAGCGGCGCGGAACATTTGACTGTAAAGCATAATATAGCCTCTGCCGCCGCCTACGGTTATCCGAGTGATAAGGTTTCTTTCCTCATAGTTCTTGTCTCGGAAGTAATAGTTGGCGCTTCCGTCCGACCATGTTATACAAATCTTACCCGCGCCGAGGGTGGCAAGTCCTATCGGTCCGCGTTCATTAATTTCGTTTTTAATTTCCTCAATATGAGCCGCTGTTTTTTGCTTTTTGGTAATTAAATCGCGAGTAAACTTCGAATCCTTGCCCGAAAACGTACCGTCGCGGTGAAGCCCCATCATAATCCAGTGAGTAACGGGATAATTTCTTGAATTGTCGCCCCCGTATTTCGTGATAACCGAATTAACGCCGAAAAATACCGTGCCGCCGAAAACGGCCGCCGCCAAAATGCACGCCGCAATTTGATGAAAGGTGTATCTGTTAACTATGAAGTAGAAAACGGCGAAAATCGCAAAAGCAATAGCCTCGAACATTACAACGGGACGAATAAAGTACCCTACAACGGCTACCAATCCGTAAAGTGCCGCAAATACGCCCTTAACGACCATAGATTTTGCTGTATAAATAACCGTGCAAATAAGGAATAATCCGCACATAAAGGGCAAGCACATTGTGTTAGAATAAGCCCACGGGACGGTCATATAAACAGCGGGCTGCATAACCGAAATAATCAGGTAGCGGCAAGCGTTTTTCGGCCCCCACATAATCCTTATTCCTAAATATGCAAAAATTTCGCCCAAAACAATGCACACGCCGTTTAACCAAATGCAAGCCTGAGACAAATCCTCA
>JBGVDX010000248.1:0-2377 GCA_045119575.1 Acutalibacteraceae bacterium | reverse complement strand
CCTGCCGCCGCCCCTATTGCCGCCGCAATCGATAAATCGGGCGACATTCCTGCCGTAGCGGCAATTCCTAATGGCGCGTATCCGCCGAAAAATACAACCCGTGACATCAGAAAACCGCAAATTGCCGATATAAGTTGACATAAAACCGCAAAGGGTAGCTCTGTGACCTTTTTCTCGCTTAATAATTTTTTAACTGCATTTTCTTTCAATATTCCCACCGCCTGTATATTGTTCTACATTCATTATAAGGCGATGACTTTTTTAAATTTGTCATACGGTGTATGAACAATCGGGTATGTTTGTGGCGCTAAATGCCGAATTTGTTTTTTATTTAAAGAAAGATACACTTTTGCTCCAAAAAATGGCGTTGACTTTGAGGTAAGACGGTGTTATAATCTAAATGAGACAAATGTTTCGTTTAGATGGGAGGCGTATTTATGCGAACTAAAAATAACGCTTATTTTGACCGTATTGAGGATTTTATTAAATGTTATTACGAGGAAAACGGACTTTCTCCGTCAATGCGTGAAATTTCTTCGGGCGTGGGTATTTCCTGTGCAACGGTGCAACGCTATTTGGCCGAAATGCGCGAAAGCGGACGGATAAGCTACAACGGACACCGTTCGTTAGTTACTGAAAAAACGTCTTTTTCCCGTTCGGATTTTCTTAATGTGCCCGTACTCGGCAGGGTTTCCTGCGGACTTCCTAAATACGCCGAGGAAAATATCGAGGAACGTATTAATTTGCCCGCCGCCCTTTTCGGCAGAGGTGATTTTTATATTCTTTACGCTTCGGGCGATTCTATGATTGAGGCGGGAATTAACGACGGCGATATGGTATTAATAAGGGTACAAAACACCGCTGAGGTAGGGGATATTGTCGTCGCTTTAATAGATGACGAGGCCACCCTTAAACGTTATTATCCCGACCGTGTTCACGGTAGGGTAAGGCTCCACCCCGAAAACCGCAACATGGACGATATTATTGTCAAGGACTGCGCCATTCAAGGGGTTGCCGTTAAACTTATAAAGGATTTGAACTGATATGCAGTATAAAAGAATACAGCTTGAGGTAGAAGCCGTTTTTCATACCGACGGTAGCTTTGCGCCGAAACGAATTTATTTCGACGATAAGCCTTACGAGATTGATAAAATCGTAAACGTGCGGCCGTATTGCCCGCGGGTTGTCGGCTGCGTCGCTCCGATACAGTATACCGTTTTGGTGGAGGGAGCGACCAAAAAAATATATTACGAGAGCGACTCAAATTCGTGGTTTTCCGTAAAGGAATTTAGCGAAAAGACGTGATAATGCTATGAGTGACAGAGCGATATTGCATAGCGACCTTAACTGCTTTTATGCGTCGGTTGAAACGGTGCTTAACCCCGAATACCGCGGAAAGGCTATTGCCGTTTGCGGCTCAACGGAGGACCGACACGGAATAGTTCTTGCGAAATCGGAGCCCGCAAAGCGCTTAGGGGTAAAAACGGGCATGGTAAACTGGCAAGCCAAACAGCTTTGCCCCGACCTTATTATAATTCCGCCCAATTACGAGTATTATGTTAAATTTTCCGCCCTCGTCCGTAATATTTATTATCGCTATACCGACCTTGTGGAGCCGTTCGGGCTTGACGAATGTTGGCTTGACGTAACGGCGAGCGGCGCTTTAGGCTCGCCGACCGATATAGCGGAGCATATTCGCCGAACCGTAAAGGAGGAGCTGGGCCTTACGGTAAGTATCGGCGTGTCGTACAATAAGATTTTTGCAAAGCTTGGCTCCGACTTAAAAAAGCCCGACGCCGTAACGGTTATAACTCGCGAAAATTTCCGTGAAAAGGTTTGGCCGCTTAATGTATCGGAGTTGCTTTATGTCGGGCGTTCGAGTACACGCCGGCTTAACGAACACGGCGTGTTTACTATCGGCGACCTTGCCGAAACATCGCCCGAGGTTTTACACCGCTTGTTGGGCGTAAACGGAGACCAACTGTGGCATTACGCAAGGGGAGAGGATACCTCCCGTGTAATGCATAAGGATTTTGTCTTTCCGGCGAAAAGCCTCGGCCACGGAATAACCTGCAACGCTGACCTTGTAACCGAGGAGGAGGTTTGGCGTGTTATGCTGGAACTATCTCAGGATTTGGGACATCGTTTGCGTGTTCATCATCTCGCTGCCTCAGCGGTTCAGCTGTCGGTAAAAAGCAACGACCTCAAAACACGTCAGTTTCAGCGCCCGTTGCCCGTAATAACCCAAAGTCCCTTTGAAATAGCCTCGTGCGCAAGGAGCCTTTTTGCCGAATATGATTGGCAAAGAGACGTAAGAGCCGTTTCGGTGCGAGCAATAGGGCTTGTGCCCGAGGGTAAGCCGTTTCAAACCGACCTT
>JBGVDX010000247.1:0-2929 GCA_045119575.1 Acutalibacteraceae bacterium | reverse complement strand
ACAATATTTATTCCGTAAAGTAAAGCATAATAACTTAATTTACGAAAAAAATAACCCGACTTTGAGCAATCACTCAAAGTCGGGTTGAAAAGCATTAATTATTTTACCATGCTGGCAACTTCATCAGCGAAATTGTCGCTTCTCTTTTCAAGACCTTCGCCCTTTTCAAGACGAGCGTATTTAACAAGCTTGATATCAGCGCCAAGCTTCTTAGCAACCGATTCGATATACTTGCCGACGGTGTAATCGCCGTCTTTAACGTAGGTCTGCTCAAGCAAGCAAACTTCGGAGAAATATTTGCCCATTTTGCCCTCAACGATTTTAGCAAGAACCTGTTCAGGCTTATTAGCCATTTTCGGATCTTCCTTCATTTGAGAAATCATAATGTTCTTCTCGTGCTCAACGGTTTCAGCCGGAACAGAAGCTCTATCAAGGAATGCAGGGTTTGCAGCAGCAATCTGCATAGAGATATCTTTAGTAAGGGTCTTAAATTCAGCGGTAGCAGCAACTTCATCGGTTGTATCGAAGTTAACAAGAACGCCGATTTTACCGCCGCCGTGTACGTAAGAGCCTACATTGCCCTCAAAACGCTCAAAACGTCTGATTTTAATGTTTTCACGAACAGCAAGGAAAAGATCCTGAACAGCTTCGTTAACGGTTTTGCCGTCAAGAGCGCAGTTTCCGAGAGCTTCAACATCAGCCGGATTCTGCTCAGCAACAACCTGAGCAACCTTTAAAGTAAGATCCTTAAAGAGGTCTCCGCCGGCAACGAAGTCGGTTTCTGCGTTAATTTCAACAGCAGCAGCTACGCCGTCAGCCTCGTAAACGAGAACTGCACCCTCGGCAGCAATGCGTCCTGCCTTCTTTGCCTGCTGTGCAAGGCCTTTTTCTCTAAGAAAATCAACAGCCTTTTCCATATCGCCGTCACATTCGGTGAGAGCCTTTTTACAATCCATCATTCCGCAACCGGTTTTTTCACGGAGCGCCTGTACGTCTTTAGCTGTAAATGCCATGTTTTTCGTCCTCCAATAAATAATAGTTTTGAAAAGAAAAAACAGCACCCGCCCGCTCCGGGCGAGCACTGTATAGTTTAATTATTCAGCTTCAACAGTTTCTTCAACCGGAGCTTCTTCGATAGCTGCTGAACCCTGCTCGCCCTGACGTCCTTCGATAACGGCAGAAGCCATAGCAGATGCGATGAGCTTAACGGCACGGATAGCGTCGTCGTTGCCCGGAATTACATAGTCGATTTCATCGGGGTCACAGTTGGTATCAACGATAGCAACAATCGGAATACCGAGTTTCTTAGCTTCGGCAACAGCGATTCTTTCCTTGCGCGGGTCAACAATGAACAATGCGCCGGGGAGCTGCTTCATTTCCTGGATACCGCCGAGGAATTTTTCAAGCTTTTCGATTTCGAGTTTAAGCTTAATAACTTCCTTCTTGGGAAGAAGCTCAAAAGTGCCGTCCTCTTCCATTTTGCGGAGCTGATTAAGTCTCTTAATTCTGAGCTTAATTGTGGTGAAGTTTGTCATCATACCGCCAAGCCAGCGAGCATTGACATACGGCATATCGCAACGGATAGCCTCTTCCTTGATGGATTCCTGAGCCTGCTTCTTTGTTCCAACGAAAAGAACGGTTTTACCTTCCATAGAAAGGTCACGTACAAAATTGTACGCGGTTTCGAGATACTTAACGGTTTTCTGCAAGTCGATGATGTAGATACCGTTACGCTCGGCGAAAATGTACTCAGCCATTTTCGGGTTCCAGCGTCTTGTCTGGTGTCCGAAGTGAACACCTGCTTCAAGAAGCTGTTTCATAGAGATTACTGACATTTTGTTTTCCTCCTTTGGTTTTTAGGCCTCCGCCGAAATCAACTTTAACAGCTACCGTTAAGGCACCTGCCGTTAAATCAATCGGCGTGTGAAATATTGGCACCATATGATTTTATCACATGGTGCCGAAAAAAGCAAGAATTATTTTTATTTTTTTAGTTTCCTAAAAATCGGGACAAAAACGGGCGTCTCGGCGGTGGAAAATTGCCCTGACATCGGACAAGAATAGTATCTTCTCCAATAATTTCAATGTCCTGCCACGGAATTATCATATCGTCGCATCTTCCAAGCAGGCCAAAGCATTTAAGCCGTCCGAATATAACAATAGCAACAACACATGCGTTAACCGTGTCAACTTCAACATCAGATACACAGCCGAGAATTGCTCCGTTATGTAAGCAAACTACCTCTTTATTTCTCAAGTCCTGAATTCGGCAATTCATAAGCAATCACTCCCCTTACATTCTAATATGCAAGGGACAATCGCAAAGATTACTTATTATCTGTCCTTGAATTTGCTGCTGCGTACGGGATGACGTAGTTTACGGAGAGCCTTTGCCTCAATTTGGCGAATACGCTCACGAGTTACGTGGAACTCAAGTCCGACCTGTTCAAGGGTATGGCAGCGTCCGTCCTCAAGTCCGAAGCGCAAACGGATAACAGCCTCCTCACGGGGGGTTAAGGTTTTAAGAACGCTGTCGATATCTTCATTTGTAATAGTTTTAAGGGCGGCCTCATCAGGCGCAAGCGCATCCTCGTCACGGATAAAGTCCATAAGTCGGCTGTCTTCCTCCGGACCGATAGGAGTTTCCATGGAAACGGTTTCCTGAGCAACTCGCATAATTTCTCTTACACGCTCAATCGGCAAATCCATAGCCTCTGCAATCTGTTCCTCCGAGGGTTCGCGTCCGTTTTCGTGCAAAAGCTGGCTTTGAGCCTTTTTAAGGCGGTTAATAGTCTCAACCATGTGCACCGGAATACGGATTGTACGGGCTTGGTCAGCAATAGCGCGGGTTATGGCCTGTCTAATCCACCAAGTTGCATAGGTAGAGAACTTAAATCCCTTAGTATAGTCGAATTTTTCAACAGCCTTA
>JBGVDX010000246.1:0-4694 GCA_045119575.1 Acutalibacteraceae bacterium | reverse complement strand
CAAAGGCCGCCGAAATGGATAATCAGATTGAAAAATGCGTCAAGGAGCGCCGAGCCGAAGTTATAATGGACGACCAGCTCCGCATTATAAGTGAAAAGAACGAGCAAAAAATAGGCAAAACTCTTACCGTGTTGGTAGAGGGCTACGATAGTTACATAAGATGTTGCTACGGAAGAAGTTATGCCGATGCGCCCGAAATTGACGCAAAAATTTTCTTTGCTCCGTCCGAACCCCGTCCTAATGAAGGCGATTTGGTAGAGGTAGAAATTTTCGATACCATTGAATACGATTTGCTCGGTCAGCAAATATAAATGAAGGGGATTTTAGTTATGAATTTACCGAATAAACTTACTATTGTAAGAATAGTTTTAGCGCCGCTTTTTCTTGTTTTAATGGTGATAAACTTTCCGCACCATTACCTCGCCGCTATGGTTGTCTTTATTTTAGCGTCGCTTACCGATATGCTCGACGGCAATATTGCGAGAAAATATAATCTTATCACCAATTTCGGTAAGTTTATGGACCCGCTTGCCGACAAAATGCTTGTCCACGCCGCCTTTATCGGGTTTTTATATCTCGGTATCGGCCGCGGAATGCTTTGGATTAACTTTATCCTCCTTACCCGTGAATTTCTGGTTACCTCGGTGCGCTACATGGCCGCCACAAACGGCAAGGTCGTAGCCGCCGATATATGGGGAAAGGCCAAAACGGTTGTACAAATGGTTGCCGTTATCTCTACGCTTTTCTTCGAATGGCTTATCGGGCTTGGCTTTGTGCCGAACGGCGTTGCTTTCGGCGTTCGCGTATTCGACGACGTGCTTTTATGGGCGGCGGCTGTCCTCTCGGTAATTTCGGGAGCGAACTATCTTATTAAGAATAAAGAATTTTTCGCAAAATAATTGTAGACAAAACGAAAAGTTCGTATATAATATAATTAAATGCGCTTTATGCGGGAGAAGTAATCCGACTAATATTTTACCGCCAGAGAGCAGGTCGCGTTTGGCTGGAACGGCTTGCCGGTGAAAAACGGACGAAATGCACCCGACAGCACTTGGGAGGAACGATAATTTTCCTGTATTCCCAAGCGGTGTGACACCGTTAACGGTCAAAGGGTATGCTGGTACCTGTTTTGAGTTACAAGTCGGAGTGGAACCGCGGCTTTAATTGATTTTAAGTCCGCCTCCGTCGTCATTTTCGTGGCGGCTGAGGCGGTTTTTTATATTTTTTAATGGGGGAGATGATTTTTTTGTTTGATAATATCAAATCGGATATAGCGGCTGTGCGCGAACGGGACCCTGCGGCACGTTCGGCTATCGAAATTTTATTGCTTTACCCCGGCATGAAGGCTATACGTATGTATCGCCGAGCCCATTGGTTTTATAAGCATAAATGCTTCTTTTTGGCGCGTCTTATTTCCCAACGTGCCGCCCGAAAAACGGGCATTGAAATTCACCCCGGTGCCAAAATAGGCAAGGGACTTTTCATCGACCACGGAACGGGAGTGGTTATAGGCGAAACGGCCGAAATCGGCGAAAACTGCACGATTTATCAAGGTGTAACGTTGGGCGGTACCGGCAAGGACCACGGAAAACGCCACCCGACCTTGGGTAACAACGTTATGGTCGGCGCAGGGGCAAAGGTTTTAGGCCCGTTTAAGGTGGGAGATAATTCCCGAATAGCCGCCGGAGCGGTTGTGTTAAGCGAAGTGCCCGAAAACAGCACGGCTGTCGGCGTACCCGCAAGAGTAGTAAAAATGGGAATAAAACGTGATGACGACAATAAGCTTGACTGGGTACACATTCCCGACCCGATTTCGCTTGAAATATGCCGTCTCCAAATGCAAATAGATAAGCTTACCAAATCGGAGGAAAAAAATAATGAAAATCTATAACACCCTTTCCAGAAGCAAGCAGGAGCTTGAAACAATTAAAGAGGGTGAGGTCGGAATATACGCTTGCGGCCCTACTGTATATAACTTTATTCATATCGGAAATGCGCGTCCTCTTTGCGTGTTCGACGTGTTGCGTCGCTACCTTGAATGGCGTGGCTATAAGGTCAATTTTGTCCAAAACTTTACCGACATTGACGACAAGCTTATTAAAAAAGCCAACGAAGAGGGGATTACCGTTCCCGAGGTTGCCGAGCGTTATATCGGCGAATTTTGGACCGATGTAAAGGGCATGAATATCCGTGAAGCCACCGTTCATCCAAGAGCAACCGAAAACATCGACGCTATCCAGTCGCTTATTTCCACCCTTATCGAAAAGGGCTTTGCGTATGAGGCGAACGGCGACGTTTATTTCCGTGCAAAGAAATTCGACGAATACGGCAAGCTGTCCCACCAACCGCTTGAGGATTTGGAGGCAGGCGCCCGTATAGATATCGCGGAGCATAAGGAAAACCCGATGGACTTCGCTCTTTGGAAGGGCGCAAAGCCGGGCGAGCCGTCTTGGGCGTCTCCGTGGGGAGAAGGTAGACCGGGCTGGCATATCGAATGTTCCGCAATGAGCCAGCGATATATCGGCGAGACGATTGATATTCACTGCGGCGGTCAGGATTTAATTTTCCCCCACCATGAAAACGAGATTGCACAGTCGGAAGCCGCCAGCGGCAAGGATTTTGCCCATTACTGGATGCACAACGGATATATTAACGTTGACAACCGCAAGATGTCGAAATCGCTTAACAATTTCTTTACCGTACGCGAGGTTGCTAACGTCTACGGCTATGAGCCTATCCGTTATCTCATGATTTCGTCCCATTACCGCAGCCCGATTAACTATTCCGCCGAAATAATTGAGCAGTCGAAAAATGCGCTTGACCGCCTTTACAACTGCCGCGAAAACCTCGCTTTTCGTTTAAAATCGGCCGAAAGCGGAGAAAAGACCGCCGATTTCACAAAATATGTTGACGAGTTCATTACCGCCATGGACGACGACCTTAACACCGCCGACGCTATTGCCGCGCTGTTCAATCTCACCCGTGAGATTAACTCAATGCTTAACGGTAATCCGTCAAAAGAGGATTGCGAAGAGGCTATGAAGGTGTTTACCGAACTTGCGGGAGTTCTCGGCCTTGTTTACAACGTTGCCGAAGACAATCTTGACGCCCAGGTTGAGGAGCTTATCGCAAAGCGTGCCGAAGCTCGCAAAAATCGCGATTTTGCTACCGCCGACGCTATCCGCGACCAACTTAAGGATATGGGAATAACCTTAGAGGATACACCCCAGGGCGTTAAATGGACAAAAGCATAAATTAAAATTATGACAACAAAAAACACGGAGGATAGTTTTCTATCCTCCGTGTTTATTTTAAATGTTTTTACTTATTCTTACGCTTCTTTTTCGCCAATTTAACTATTCCGATAATCGCCGCAACCGTTGCACCAATCAAAATGAAGAAAGGCGAACCGCTTAAAATAACAAGTGCAAGTGTTTTGAAAATCCAACCGATTGCTTTTACGCTTCCCATAAAGCCTTCCTTAACTTGAGCAAGGAAGCCGTCGTCTTCGCCTACGGTAACAACCTCAACCTCGTCAACCGAAAGGGTAACCGTGCTGTATGCAATTTGCTCGTCGTATGAGCTAAGCCTTTGCTCGTATCCGTCAAGCTCATATCTAATTTGCGTAAGTCTTTCCTCAATTGACAAAATATCGGAGAGGGTGTCGGCCTTTTTCATGATTTCAAGCAATCGCTCTTGCTCGGTTTCAAGCGACTTTATGTGACGTTCGATGTCGTTGTATGAAGAGGTTACGTCAACGGCGCTTTCGTTTTCATAGGTAACGTTGCCGTTTTCCGAAACCTTGCTCATAAACTTGTCCAAATTTTCGGCGGGAATACGAACGACAATATGTGCGCCTCTGTAATCGTTGCCGGAGGTGCTTATTTCCTTTTGCTCAATGTATCCCTTAAGCTTGGCGATATCGGCTTCAAGCGTGGTCAAAAAGTTGTCAAAAGTCTTTGTTTCAACGGTCATTTCAGCGTTTTTGATAATCTTTCGGCCGTCGGTGATGTCGGTTTCGGTTGCGGTTGTTGACGAATCGACGGCGGATTCGGCCTCGTCGAAAATAACGCCGTCCATGCCGGTTGTTGCGTTATAATCCTCGGTAACGGCGTTGTCTTTTGAAAGGTTACCCAAAGTATCCGCGCTACACGAAGCAAGCAAGGCAATCGAAAGAATAACCGCCGTTAATACTGATAATAACTTTTTCATAATATAACCTCCTTAGTCGCCTTCATAAACGTCTATGACGTTTTTATTGTTTGCGTCTATATTAATAAAAAATGTTCGCTCAAACGTAAAATCCCCGTTTTTGTAAGGAATACCGCTAACCGTAATGTTGTAACAATCTCCTTCATTTGACGGGGCGACGAAAGCGGATATTTCATAATTTTCTGTGTCCCAAATATCTACGCCGAACTTATCGTTTATCTCTTTTAAAGCGATGTCAACGGCTTCTTTTGCGGAAACCTTTGTACTATCGACACAGGTTCGGTGTGAAAGATAATAAAGCTCGCCGTTATCTAAAAAACGAATGTTAATTTCGTCGATGATAATGTTGTTTTCCGCTATTGTATAGCTTAAATGCCACGCGGGATAAGCGTCGGGCGAATGGTTTACCGTAACCTTGTAATTTTTTGCGTCAAAATAGGGGATATACCGCTTAAGATGTTTTTCGGAGTATTCCTTAATTC
>JBGVDX010000245.1:0-3862 GCA_045119575.1 Acutalibacteraceae bacterium | reverse complement strand
AAGCTGCTGTTCGCCCGCAAGCTTTAAATGTTTATCGGCAACCGCCGCAGGCACAGCGAACATATTTAAAAAATTAGCAGGATTCAAAGAAAAATCCATATCATACCTCTTTAGTTTTATGTTTAAAATAAGGAATGCTCAAAATTCCGATTATCGTACCTACGCCGTAAACAATATGCATTAAAAAGAAAATCGGCGAAATCGGACTAGGGAAGTGCTTATTGCTTTTGTATGTAAGCGATTTAATCCCGTAAAGAATTGCCGCTGTAAAATATAGCGCAATTAAGGCAATTAACGGTATTACGGAAATAATTGAGAAAATACCCGTTGCAATAAGAGCAAGTACAAAGCAAAGCGGAACAAAATTATAAAGCGAAAAGCATTTCGGTTGAACCGATAAAGTAAGACCAATCCAGTAACCGTTACCGTATTTTTGTTTTAACATGGTTTTAAGACTGCTTCTTACGTGGTGATACGACACAATATCGTCGCAAAGACAGAATTTATATCCTGCCTTTCTCATTCGGTAATGCATATCGTTATCTTCGGTACGGCGCAAATTTTCGTTATAAAACCCGACCTTATCAAAAACAGCCTTTTTATACGCCGCGTGGGCAAGGGTGACGGTGTATTGACGTTCAAATTTGCGTCTGTATACGGCAATTCCGCTGCCGAAAGCCGAGCTTTCTGCGGCGGATAAAGCGCCTTTCCAACGTGATGTATTATCAAATATAGTAATACGCTGACCCCCGACGATATCCTCGCCGTTGTCAATATTTCGAACGTTCGCTTCTATAAAATCTTCGGGAATTCTTGCATGAGCGTCAACGCGAAGTACAATTTCGCCTTTTGTATTTCTTAGCGCTACATTCCAACCGGCAGGAAGTGTTTTTTTCGGGTTTTGAAGCAATTTGCAATCAATAAAATCGTTATCATTTTTGAATTCTTCAAAGATTTCTTCGGTTTTATCGGTGGAGTTGCTGTTAACAAGCAAAACTTCAACCATTTTATGGTCGAAGGTTTGCTTTTTCAAATCATTTAAAAGGTCAACAAGGTGTGCGGCGGCATTATACGCTACAATTATAAACGAGACTTTTATCATATGCACACCTCCAATCAAATTTATTATATTATAATTACAGTATAAAAACAACTGGTCAAATAATACAAAAATAAAGGGTCGGATTTAACTCCGGCCCTTTATAATTAGTTTTCAGATGATTATTTAATGGTATTTGTCTGCGCCTTGTAAGAGGTGTGGAGAACTTTGTGAGCCTTGTGGCTACCGGGCTTCTCAAAATACTCATCGTAAATAGTCTTAATCATCGGATTTTGGTGAGACTTTCTGATAGGCATTGCGGCATCTTGATCATAAAGCGCCTTAGCACGAAGACCCTTAATGTCGATGGTTGCCCATTCAGCTTGAGAGTGGATAGGCTGACCGCCGCCGTTAATACAGCCGCCGGGACAACCCATAATCTCGATAAAGTGATATTCCTTCTCACCGTTCTTAACAGCGTCAAGAACCTTCTTAGCGTTGTCGGAGCCGCTGGCAACGGCAACGTTAATCTTAAGTCCTGCTACCTCGTAGGTAGCTTCCTTTACGCCATCCATACCGCGAACTTCAGTAAACTCGTAGGATTCGTTATCCTTACCGGTGAGAGTATCAACAGCTGTACGGAGAGCAGCCTCCATAACGCCGCCGGTTGCGCCGAAGATAACAGCTGCGCCAGTATCTTCGCCGAGCGGATTGTCAAATTGTTCATCGGGGAGCTTTGTAAACTGAATGCGAGCCTTCTTAATCATGCGAGCAAGCTCACGTGTGGTGATTGTAGCGTCAAGGTCGGGAACACCGGCAGCGGACTGGTCGTCTCTTGCAATCTCGTACTTCTTAGCGGTACAGGGCATAACCGATACGGAGAAAATATCCTTCGGGTCAATGCCGTTCTTTTCAGCGTAGTATGTCTTAACTACTGCGCCGAACATCTGCTGAGGAGATTTGCAGGAAGAAAGATTGTCAAGCATATCAGGATAGAACTGTTCGCAGTATCTAATCCAACCCGGTGAGCAAGAAGTGATGAGCGGGAGAACACCGCCGTTCTGTACTCTGTCAAGGAACTCGTTTGCTTCTTCCATGATGGTAAGGTCAGCACTGAAGTCGGTGTCGAATACCTTATCAAAGCCTAGACGACGAAGAGCTGCAACCATTTTACCTTCAACGTTGGTACCGATTTCCATACCAAATTCTTCGCCAAGAGCGGCACGAACGGCAGGAGCGGTTTGGATAACAACGTGTTTTGTCGGGTCGTTGATAGCGTCAAATACCTTCTGGGTGTCGTCTCTTTCACGGAGAGCACCGGTCGGGCAGGCGGTGATACACTGACCGCAGGAGATACAAGCAACGTCGTTAAGGTCCTTATTGAATGCGGAACCGATAACGGTGTCGAAACCGCGGTTGTTAGCGCCGATAACTGCTGTCTGAGTGCGGCAAGCGGCTACACAGCGACGGCAGAGTATACATTTAGAATTGTCACGAATAAGGTGAGCAGCTGAAGTGTCTTCGGTAGATTCTGTCTTAGCTCCGTCGAAACGACCTGCGTCTTCTACACCGAATTCATAAGCAAGGGTCTGGAGTTCGCAGTTACCGCTGCGTACGCATTGGAGACAGCTTCTGTTGTGGTTGGAAAGAAGGAGCTCAATGGTCATTTTGCGAGATTCCATAACCTTTTTGGAGTTGGTTTTGATGACCATGCCCTCGGAAACCGGCATAACGCAGGCAGCAACGAGGGAACGGGCCTTTTCAACCTCAACAACACAGATACGGCAAGCGCCGATTTCGTTTCTGCCTTTCATGTGGCAGAGGGTGGGAATTTCGATACCGGCCAATCTGGCGGCTTCGAGAATTGTGTAATTTGCGGGCACGCTAAGGGGCATGCCGTTTATTGTAATATTAACATTTTCCATTATGGCACACTCCTTTCTTACTTCTTAATAACAGCGTTAAACTTACAAGAACCGATACAAGCGCCGCACTTGATACATTTAGCGGTATCAATTTCGTATGCAGGCTTCTTCTTGCCGGGAGCAACATAATCGGTAACGAAAATAGCGTCGGCCGGACAATTTCTTGCACACATACCGCAGCCGAAGCAAGAATCCTTAACAATGCTGTAGTTGAGGAGGTTCTTACAAGCGCCGGCGGGACATTTCTTATCCTGAATGTGAGCAATATATTCGTCGCGGAAATATCTAAGTGTAGAAATTACAGGGTTCGGAGCAGTTTGACCGAGACCGCAGAGAGAGTTATCCTTGATGTAATTACAAAGAGCTTCAAGCTTCTCAAGGTCTTCCATGGTAGCCTTACCGTCGGTAATCTTAGTAAGAATTTCGAGCATTCTTCTTGTACCTACGCGGCAGGGAGTACATTTACCGCAGGATTCGTCAACGGTAAACTCAAGGAAGAACTTAGCGATGTCAACCATACATGTGTCTTCGTCCATAACGATAAGACCGCCGGAGCCCATCATCGAGCCGATAGCAAGGAGGTTATCGTAGTCGATTTCAACGTCCATAAGGCTTGCAGGGATACAACCGCCGGAAGGACCACCGGTCTGTGCAGCCTTGAATTTCTTGCCGCTCGGGATACCGCCGCCGATTTCTTCGACGATTTGGCGAAGAGTAGTTCCCATAGGAACTTCAACAAGTCCGGTATGCTTAATGTTGCCGCCAAGAGCGAATACTTTAGTACCCTTGGATTTTTCGGTACCCATAGAAGCGAACCATTCAGCGCCGTTCAAGATAATCTGTGCAATGTTTGCATAGGTTTCTACGTTGTTAAGAATTGTCGGCTTGCCGAAAAGGC
>JBGVDX010000244.1:0-2765 GCA_045119575.1 Acutalibacteraceae bacterium | reverse complement strand
GCTTAAGCGGCCCGAATCGCATTGTATCGGCGCCGCGCGAAGCCATAACCTCAATAGGCATGCAACCCTCGTAAACACGGCCGTTAACGTCAAACTCTTTTTGCGGAGCACGTTCAGCGGTAACAAGCGCCTCATAAAACGATTCGTATTCCGCTTTATTCATGGGACAATTAATGTAATCGTCGCCGCCGCGTTCATATCTCGACGCGCAAAAAGCACGGGTCATATCAATACTTTCAGCCGTAACAATGGGCGCCGCGGCGTCAAAAAAACTAAGGCTGTCGTTATCGGTAATCTCCTTTATGCTTTCGGCAAGTTTACCGTCGGTAAGCGGACCCGAACAAATTATTGTTAACTCATCGGGATTTATTTCGTTAACCTCTTTGCTGATAACGTTGATTTTCGGGTGATTTTTAATAACCTCGGTTATTATCCCCGAAAACAAGTCACGGTCAACGGCAAGTGCGCCTCCCGCCGCAACCGAAGTTTTTTCGGCGGCGTTCATGCATACCGAGCCTAAGCGTCGCATTTCTTCTTTTAAAAGACCCGCCGCAGAGTCAAGCCGTGCCGCTTTTAACGAATTTGAACAAACAAGCTCGGCAAAATTATCATTATGGTGAGCAGGAGAACGTCGATGAGGCTTCATTTCGTATAAATCAACCTCAACACCACGGGTTGCGAGAGCATAAGCCGCCTCACAGCCTGCAAGCCCTGCGCCTATAACCTTAACCTTCATTTTTTTCTTCTTCCGTTTTAGTCTTGCGTGTCTTTCTTTGAACCTTCTTTTCGTAACCGCAGCCCTCTGTGGCACAATATAATTTTCCGCTCTTTTTGAACAAAGTTTTTCCGCAATTAGGACAGTTTTCAGCCGTAGGTTCGTCCCATGTCATAAATCCGCAAGATTTACCGGTTTCGCAACCGAAGAACTTGTGTCCGGACTTAGATTTAAGCTGTAATATCTTTGCGCCGCATTTAGGACAGCTGCCAGGCATTTCCTTAGTAATCGGCTTTGTGTTTTTACATTCGGGATAGCCGGGACAAGCAAGAAACTTTCCAAAACGTCCCGATTTTACAACCATTGTACGGCCGCATTTATCACAAACAACGTCGGATTCTACATCAGGAACTTTAATTTTTGTGCCGTCAAGTTTTTCTTCAGCCTTTTTAAGAGTTGTGCTGAATTTACCGTAAAATCCTTCGAGTACGGTTGTCCAATCGATATCTCCCGCTTCAATATGGTCAAGTTCATCTTCCATTTTAGCCGTAAAATGGAGGTCAATTATATTAGAAAAATTCTCTTCCATAAGGGTTGTAATTATTTCGCCGAGTTGGGTAGGAATAATCGTCTTCTTGCCCTTTTCACGTTCAACATATTCGCGTTGTAAAACGGTGGAAATAATTGGTGCATAGGTACTCGGCCTGCCGATTTTCTTATCCTCAAGCTCCTTGATAAGAGAAGCTTCGGTGTATCTAAGCGGCGGTTGAGTAAAATGCTGATTCGGAGTAAGCTTTTTAAGCTTTAAAGCCTCGTTTTCCGCAAGCTTAGGTAAGGTTTTCTGGTCATCTTCAGCCTCATCCTTACCCTCTTCATATAGTACGGTAAATCCGTCAAACTTTACAACATATCCGCTTGATTTG
The DNA here is from genome assembly GCA_045119575.1 of Acutalibacteraceae bacterium. Classification (GTDB taxonomy): domain Bacteria; phylum Bacillota; class Clostridia; order Oscillospirales; family Acutalibacteraceae; genus UMGS1976. The sequence goes on along the minus strand of JBGVDX010000244.1, from coordinate 1,127 downwards.
AATATATAATCGCCGGCGGCTATGTCTACATTTACCGTATCCTGTAAGCAAGGCGACATAAGACAAGCAATAAATCTTTCCCAAATAAGCTTGTATAGCTTGTATTGATCGGAGGTAAGCGCTCCCCTAACCTTTTCGGGTGTAAGATCGGGAATTGCGGGACGGATTGCTTCGTGTGCGTCCTGGGCGCTTGACTTTGATTTATAGTAATTTTTCTTTTTAGGCAAATACTTTTCGCCGTATGCTTCAAGAATGTAGTTTTCAGCGGTGTTGCGAGCCTCTTCGGAAATTCGGAAAGAGTCGGTACGCATATATGTGATAAGACCGGTCATGCCGTATCCGTCAACCTCAACGCCTTCGTAAAGAGTTTGAGCGGCACGCATAGTACGCTGAGCGGTAAAGCCAAGCTTACGTGACGCCTCTTGCTGTAAGGTCGATGTGATAAACGGAGGAGCAGGACGGCGGGTTCTTACACCCTTCTTAATGTTGGTAACAGTAAATTGAGAGCCCTTAATTCGGTCATAAATTTCGGTAGCCTGAGCCTCGGTTGTAATGTAAATTTTACCGTCATCGTTTCCATAAAATTTAGCGTCAAACGCCTTTGTAGAGCCAATCGGACAAAGCTTTGCGTCAATTGTCCAATATTCCTCAGGAACAAATGCGCGAATTTCGCGTTCGCGGTCAACGATTACTTTTACGGCAACCGACTGTACTCGGCCGGCGGAAAGACCGCGTCTTACCTTTTTCCAAAGGAAGGGGCTGAGCTTATATCCTACAAGTCTGTCAAGCACACGTCGTGCCTGCTGAGCGTCAACAAGGTCGATATTAATTTTTCTCGGAGACGCCATGCCTTCTTTTACGCCGGTTTTGGTAATTTCGTTGAATGTTACACGGTTTTCCGTATCGACATTAAGTGCAAGCATTTGAGCCAAATGCCACGAAATAGCTTCACCCTCACGGTCCGGGTCGGTTGCAAGCAAAACCGCTTCCGATTCGGCGGCTTTTTGCTGAAGCTTTTTAATAAGCTCATTTTTTGTGTCAATGTTTACATACTGCGGTTTAAAACCGTTATCTACATCAATGCCGAGCTTAGATTTAGGCAAATCACGCACGTGGCCGTTTGAGGC
>JBGVDX010000243.1:0-1901 GCA_045119575.1 Acutalibacteraceae bacterium | reverse complement strand
CTATGCAGCCGCTGAAGCAGCGGTAGAATCGGGTGCAACCGAGGTGGTTATTTTCGGCGCTGTCGGTACACGGCTTGACCATACTTTGGGAAATATCGCAACCTTGGAATATTTGCATGAAAATAACGTTATTGCCCGTATAATTGATGGCCATAACGACCTTAGGTTGATAAAAAACGAAAAGCTCACGGTTAATAAAGAAAACGGAACCTTTTTGTCGGTCGTGCCGCTTGACTATGAGCTTAACGGCGTTACATTAAGCGGCGTAAAATATCCGCTTGAAAACGCCCGTATTTTACGGCCAAGGACACTTACAATAAGCAACGAAATAACCGCCGAATATGCCGAAATAAGCGTTAAAAGCGGCACAGCGTTAGTTATTATTTCAAGAGATTAACACATTTTCACCGCCCGCATATGATGTTATCAGGATTGCGGGTGGTGATTTTTTATGAGACGCGGCAAGAGATGTAAAAATTGTCTTACAGGTGGAGTTTTTGCCGTTGCTTTTGCTGTCGGCATACTTGCAACCATAGTTTTGCCGCCCGTTTGTCTTGTAGTCATATTGGTAATGTCCCTTCTTTTTCTTGGAATTACCTGCTACAAAAAATGAAAAGGGGTATTTTTATGAAAGTTGTTGTAGTAAAGAATCCTAAAATCGTTTCGGGGCTTCTCCGCATGATATTCGGTATAAAAAAAGAAAATCACAATACATAACTAATTGACGGAAAACCGTTTCGGCTTTCCGTCATATTTTTTGCATATAAGCTCCGTTTAATGAATATATTTCAGTAGTATTATAAAAAAGGAGCAATTAATATGGAGTGTAATATCACAAAACAAAATGTTTACGTAACCGAAACGGTGCTTAATCAAAATTTGGAGCAGCCTATTGACACCGAATTTACTTTACCCGATTATTGTCCCGATATTGACCGCATAATTAAATGCGTTATCAGACCGAGATGTGGTCAAAAATCTTTTAACGGCGATACACTTACCGTCGACGGAACCGCCGAGTTATCGTTGTATTACACCGACGGCAGTCAAATCAGATGTCACGAACATTTTATTCGCTTTTCTCGTCAAATTTCGGCGGGTAAGACACTTACTAATCCGTCCGCTACGGTTACAATTACGTCGGAATATGTCAACTGCAGAGCCGTATCAAAGCGCCGAGTTGACGTTCATGCATCGCTTAATATAAACGCTTGCATAACAAGTTTGACTGAACACGAGGTAATATGCGATATCGATTGTCCGTCGGTACAAACACTTCCTTTTTCCGCCGAGGCAACAACTCCGATGGGCGTAGGGGAAAAGTATATACTTTTCAGTGATGAGGTTGAAATTCCGTCCACTCACGGCGCAGTAAAAACCCTCCTTCGTACCGATTCACGGGCTATTGCAAGCGACTGTAAAATAATCGGCAATAAGGTCGTTGTAAAAGGCGATCTTATAATTGAATTCTTTTACATAAGTGATAATGACGATAAGCCGGAGCATTTCAGCACCGTTTTGCCTATTAGCCAAATTGTAGATATCGACCGCGTAAACGATTCTTGCACGGCGACGGCTAAAATTGAAATTAATGAGTTTGAGGTTAAAACGCATACTTCGGCAGTAGGAGAGGTTTCCATGCTGAACGTATCAGCCAAAATGACCGTAACTGCGTCGGCGTTTTGCAATTTAGACGTTCCCGTATTACTTGATGCGTATTCAACCCATTTCGGCATGGAGCTTGAAAAGAAGGATATCTGTTTTAAAAAGGTCGATAATACAATTTATAAAGATTTTTCGTGTCACGGAAATATTGAATTCGGTACGGACGAAATTAAAGAGATTGTCGACATTTGGTGCGAGCCAAAATTAACAAATGCCGGTGTAAATAAAAACGGCGT
>JBGVDX010000242.1:0-2462 GCA_045119575.1 Acutalibacteraceae bacterium | reverse complement strand
TGCTGAAAAACTGGGACGCGCTTAAAAAAGAGGAAAAGAATCAGGAAACCTATACCGATACGATGAAGAGCGTTCCCCGTGCTTTTCCGGCGCTTATGCGAGCCCAAAAGATTCAAAAGCGTGCCGCACGAGCAGGGTTCGATTTTACCGACGTTTCCGACGTATATGACAAGATTGCCGAGGAAATGGTAGAGGTAAGCGACGCCTCAAACGGCGGAAATGCCGCTAAAATTAAAGAGGAATACGGAGATTTGCTTTTTTCTGTGGTAAATCTTGCCCGTTTTCTTAAAATCGACGCTGAAGAGGCGCTTGCCGCCGCGTCGGACAAATTTATTTCCCGCTTTGAAAAGGTCGAAAACCTTGCCATAGAGCGTGAAATTGATATGCCCAACACCCCGATTGAAGAACTTGACAAGCTTTGGAACGAGGTAAAGGGAAGCTAACTTTTGTGAACTCTTCCGGTGCATCGGAAACCGGAGAAGTATATAAACAATTGGAGGAATTTATAATGAACAAGACAGAACTTATCACTGCGGTTGCAGAAAAAGCAGGACTTTCTAAGAAAGACGCTGACAAGGCTATTGCTGCATTCATCGACTCTGTTGCTGATGCTCTTAAGGCCGGCGACAAGGTTCAGCTCGTAGGCTTCGGTACTTTTGAGATTCGTGAGCGTGCAGCTCATACCGGACGTAATCCCAAGACAAACGAGGCAATTACTATCGCTGCTTGCAAGGCTCCGGCTTTCAAGGCTGGTAAGGCTCTTAAGGATAGCGTCAACAAATAATTGACCTTTATCTGAAAACGGCTACCCGAAAAGGGTAGCCGTTTTGAATATTTAGTAAGCGTTATCAAAAGGAGACCATAAATGCGACTTGATAAATACCTAAAGGTGTCCCGACTTATAAAACGTCGCACCGTCGCGAATGAAGCCTGCGACGCAGGACGTGTTTCGGTTAACGGAAAGCCAGCCCGTGCGTCATACGACGTAAAAACGGGTGACGTAATTGAAATGAAGCTCGGCGCAAGAACGGTTACCGTAAAGGTCGAAAAGGTGACCGAGGTTGCGAACAAAGACACGGCACCGCTTATGTACACGGTGATAGAATAAGAAATTTTTAAAGTAATATATCCTTTCTAACGGTCATATTTTTAATTATAAACCGTTTGGGAGGATTTTTTTATGACAGAGGAAATAAGACAACCGATTAAAAACACCGTAAAACAGCCGCACAACGTGATAATGGAGGATCGAAAAAACCTTACCGTAACGGGGGTCAAGGATGTTGACTCCTTTGACGAGCAAACCATGATAGTTTACACCGACATGGGCGAGCTTACCGTAAGGGGAACGCAGCTCCATATTAACCGCCTTAACACCGAGGCGGGTGAGCTAAACGTCACGGGCAATATTTTCGGACTTGCATATACCGACGACCGTGATAAAAAATCGGGCTTGCTCGGCAAACTTTTCCGCTAACCTTGAGCGAAATAACCTTTTTCGGCCAAACGGGCAGCTTTCTGTTGGCGGCGGTTGTCGGGATAGCGTTGTGCCTTTTATATGACCTTGTGCGGGTTTGGAGGATTATAATGTCGTCGGGGCGAGTTGCCGTTTTTTTCGAGGACGTTTTTTGGTTCTCGGTGGCGGCGGTTGCAACCTATATGCTGTGCCTTGCCAGATGTAACGGCGAGGTGCGCTCGTATATACTAATCGGCGAAATAGCGGGTCTTGTAATTTGCAGGACGACTTTAAGTCGGGGCATAATGTTCGTCGCAAAACCGACGGTAAGGAAGGCAAAACGGCTTAAAAGAAAAATCGGCGGCGTCATAATGCACTTTTTTGAGCCGATAAAGAGCGCAGTTATTGAGAAAATAAACAAAATTAAGACAAAAAAACCAAAAAAACCGAAAAAGCACTTGCACCTGCGTATACCCATGTTGTATAATCGTAAGAGTACAAAAATATTATCTGATTTCGACATGGAGTAATTATATATGAACAAAAATGTTCAGGTAGGTTCACGACCGGTCAGAAAAAGAAGTATAATACTGCGATTAGGTATCTTTGTTTTTGCGGTTTTCATGGTTATAGAAATGGGCCGACTACAGGTTGAGCTTATACAAAAGCGCGACCGACTTGAGGCCGCCAAGCAGCAGCTTGAAACAACCGAACTAAAGGTTAAGGAGCTGCAAAACCTGCTTGAAAACGGAACCGAAAGCGATTTTATAGAACGGGTTGCCCGTGAACGCCTTGGTTATGTATATTCCGACGAAGAGGTTTATACCGACATTTCGGGGAAATAAATTTTTTAAAAGTCACAGGAGGTTGCACAAAGGGTATGCAGCTTGAGGAAGGTGTAATTTTGACCGGTAAGGTCACAGGAATTACAAAATTCGGAGTTTTCGTAGATATCGGCGAAGGAAAAACCGGTATGGTACATATCTCCGAGGTAGCACAAACCTAT
>JBGVDX010000241.1:0-2373 GCA_045119575.1 Acutalibacteraceae bacterium | reverse complement strand
ACATATAAATTAGTGATGCACACAGAGGCGGAGCAATTCGGGATAAGCCCGATAACCCCAGCGGTTAATTCGCCGATTATCGGTTTATTAAGAACAAAGTTTGTTAAAATATCTTTTCCGCCGAGTTCAAAAATTATATTTAGAGCAAGGGTTACGGCGAAAATCATAAGAATTACACGGACGGAATGAATAAGCGCGGCAAGAAAAATGTTTTTATGGTTGCATGAGCAATTCTCGCGTTCGCACATTTCATGAATTTCGTGGTGGGAGTGGTCGTGCTTTTTCTTGCGGTAACAAAGGTCAACCGCAAAACCGAATACAATACCCCCGACAAGCTTAAATAACAAAATTTTTACGATTGTCATAATTTCTACATTGGACGAAAGTAAAATAGGCAGCATTTCGTCCGACGTGGAAATAAAAACGGCGAAAACCGTACCTAAAGTAACAATTCCGGCGGCGTAAAGGCCCGCAACGGCTCCCGAAAAGCCGCATTGCGGTATTATGCCGAGTAAGGAGCCCGCAACCGGGCCGGCTCGTCCGACCTTTGAAATCAGGTTGTTGGTTTTTTCGCCCGCTTTATGTTCAAAAAACTCCATGAGCAGGTAAGCTATATAAAGTATGGGTAGCATTTTTGCGCAATCTATAAGCGCATCAAGCAACGCATCAAGCATAATTTACCCCCAAAAACAAATTTAAAGTTATGATAACAAAATTCCACCTGCTCGTCAAGCGAAATCAATGATATGAAAAAGTGTGCATATGTTAAAAAGTACACACAAACCAAAGGAGCATTTATCTCGCGATAAATGCTCCCGATTATGTAAAGTTTTAAGTTGCGGTCATACCGCTCGCTTTGTTTTTGGACTCACCTTTTCTTGAGTGAAATTTAAGTGAATTTTTTGAACTGTATTCTACGGTTCTGCCGTATTAAATTCTTTTTGGACTCACCCATTTCGATAAAATTCGATTATTTGTACGGTTCTACCGTTAAACTATTCCTTTGGACTCACCTTTTCAAAATTTATAGTTTTTCAAAAATGTGGTTCAAGCACCTTGTTAGTTCTTTGGACTCACCCCTAAAGGTTAGTTTCTTTTAAATTGTGATTCACTGTACATTGGAATCAATCCTTTCATACGATTGGCTTTTTACTTTACCTTTTCATTAGCCTCTCTTCTTTTCATCTATAATATAACATACATTTAGATAATTGTCAACTACTTTTTTCATAATTTTTAAAGTTTTTTATATATTTTTAATAATTCAATAAGTTGTTGACTATTTGCTCAGTAGCGGTTAAAATAATATAGTGTGGACATAAAGAAAGGATTGAATTAAAATGGCCGAAATTAAAGAGTTTAACGCCGATTTTGAACAAGAGGACAACTTTGAGCCCGATCTCATTTCCCTTACCGACGACGACGGAAAGGAATATCAGTTCGAAATTCTTGACCAAATCGAATACAACGACGAGCATTATTTGGCGCTTATGCCGAAATATGATGACCCGAAGGAAATGCTTGATTCCGACGGCGAGCTTGTTGTTTTAAAGGTAATTGTTGAAGGCGACGAAGAGCTTTTCGAGGAAATCGAGGACGATGAGGAATACGAGGACGTTGCCGGTATTTTCATCGACAGACTCCAAGATTTATTCGATATTACCGAGGAATAATCGGAGAGGCTTCTGCACATATATTATAGTGTGAACTTTTCTTGTCTGCCCTGTACGTGAACTCAATCGACTTTTATAACCCTACAACCTTTATTTAAGGGAGTTCGGCTCCGGTGCTCGGGTTTGCAGGCCTCCCGCCTTTCGGCGGACGTTGGAAGCGCAAAGACATCGGGAGAACACCCACCTGCTTAACCGCAGGTTATCAAAATTCGATGTACGGCAGGGTGGATAACTAAATTAACTTAAAACCGCAGTAAACGAAAATGTTTACTGCGGTTTTTTGTATTTAATAATCAAATTGGCCGTTGCCTACAAATTCTCTTATAAGCGAGGTTTCGGGAACCAAATCGCCGTCAAGCGGTTCGACATTTTGAAGCGTTTTTATAATATCGTCAACTCTTTCATCAGGCGCAATCTTTTCAAGTTTCGCAAGAAGCAAGTTTTTATAAAGCCCGATTTCATAAGGGATAAATGTATTAACGTCGTAAGTTGAACGGTGTTTATACGGCATAATATACGCATTTTCGCCGCGTTGGACACTGTTAAACATCTTTAATGTTTCGGTTACTTCGCGGTCACGGTAAATTGTATCCCTAATCATTCGGCGCGCAAGACGAATTTTTTCGGGATGAATCAAGCCGCCGTCGGCGAGCTCAACACGGGTACGCACGCTGACATAAATGCGCGTGGTTTGGTCATC
>JBGVDX010000240.1:0-1397 GCA_045119575.1 Acutalibacteraceae bacterium | reverse complement strand
TACCCACGCATAAAAAGGGGGAGACGTGCTAAAAAATAAAGGATTAAAAGCCGCAATACAAAACACGCCCGGAAAGCTTGACTCCGCGGGTTGCGGATACAGTATTTCGGTCACGTCAAACCACGAAGCCGCGTTAAAAATTATAAATGCGGCAGGTATAAAGGTTCTCGGCACTTATCAAAGGCAATAATCTAATTCGGAGGAAAAATATATGATATATTTAGACAATGCGGCAACCACCTACCCTAAACCCCAATCGGTAATAAAAGCGGTTGACGATGCGCTCAAAAAGTCGGCAAATCCGGGCAGAAGCGGACATTCTCTTTCACAAAACACGGCCGTTTCGGTATATCAAGTACGCGAAAAGCTTAAAGATATGTTTTCGGCGCCGTCGGTAGAAAACGTAATTTTTACTTTAAACTGTACCCATGCCATAAACTATGTCTTGAAGGGTTTGCTTAAAAGCGGCGACCGCATTGTCACCTCCTCCTTTGAACACAACGCCGTTATGCGCCCGCTTGAAAAGCTTAAAAAACAAGGAGTTCACGTTGATATTGCCGAATCTTATCCCGACGACAAGGAGGCTACCGTTCGTTCATTTTCAAGGCTGATTAACACAAACACAAAACTTGTTATTTGTACCGCAGCGTCAAATGTCATCGGACTCAAAATGCCTATAAAAGAAATCGGCATGATGTGCAAACAATTCGGAACAAGTTTTTGCGTAGATGCGGCTCAGCTTGCAGGAATTTGCGATATAAATATGAAAGAATGTAACATAGATTACTTGTGTATTGCCGCACATAAGGGGCTGTATGCGCCCATGGGCACAGGCGTTCTAATCACAAAGGATAATAGATTAGAAACAATAATTGAGGGCGGCACCGGTACCGCTTCAATTATGCTTGACCAACCGAATGATTTGCCCGAAATGCTTGAAAGCGGAACAATTAACGTGCCGGGAATAATAGGCATAGGCGCCGGCATAGACTTTGTAAAATCCAAAGGTTTTGATAAAATTTATTCTCACGAGATGGGGCTTGTAAAAAGACTTTATAAACAGTTAAAATCAACGCCCGGAGTAAAGCTATATACTCCCGAACCGGATGATAATTACGCTCCCGTTCTTTCGTTTAACATAAACGGACTAAACAGCGTGGAATCGGCCTCTAAGCTAAACAGTTTAGGCTTTGCAACAAGAGCAGGGCTGCACTGTGCGCCCTTTGCTCATAAGCGAATAGGCACAATTGAAAGCGGAACGGTAAGAATTTGCCCGTCGGTTTTCACAAGCAGCCAAGACATCGAAAAATTTGCCGCCGCGGTTAGGCAAGTTTCCGCAAAAAGTCACGCCATTTTTTGATAAAAGACTTGAAATATGCAGCGGTTGGTGTTAAAAT
>JBGVDX010000239.1:0-1553 GCA_045119575.1 Acutalibacteraceae bacterium | reverse complement strand
CCGCTTGTCCATGCCCATTGAAGGTTAAATCCGCCGCAGTCACCGGTAATATCTAAAACCTCGCCGCAGGCATAAAGCCCGTTGCAAATTAATGACTGCATGGTTAAACAATCAAATTTATTAAGTTCAATTCCGCCGCCCGTAACCTGTGCGTATTCAAACCCACGTACTCCGGTTACTTCAAGGCGGAATTTTTTTATTTTTGAAGCGACCGAATCAATTTGTTTATCCGTTAAAAGCGACGCTGAATCGGACAAACTAAACCCCGCCGATTTAATTACGCATTGACCTATGCGTTTATTTAACATTCCGATAAACAGGTTTTCAAGCTTATCCTCAAAAACGTTGTTTTTTCGTTTTTTAATCAATTCAACAATGTCGTTATATAAATATTCGGGCATAAAATCAATTTCGAAATATGCACCGCCGCCCTTACCCATAAGCATTTGTGACAGTTGCAAAATCGGCGGCCCAGATAAGCCGTAATCGGTAAATAATATTTCGCCGAATATGGATTTCTTTTGTTTACCGTTTACAAGGGTAACATCAGCGTCGGTTTTTATTCCCTTTAACGCTTTAATCAGGTCGGTTTTTGTCTTAACGGCGGTAATCGACGGATAAATTTCGGTTGATTTATGCCCAAACGATTTTAAAAGATTGTAGCCGTCGTATGAGCCGCCGAGTTTATCCGATGCGGCACCTCCCGCCGCAACAATTAGCGCAGATGAGCTGTATTCATCAAGGTTTGTTACAACCGAAAATTTCGCGCCCGTCTTTTTTGCCGATTTTACTCTTTCTCCGCAAAAAACATCGACGCTAAGCTTTTCACATTCGTATCTTAAAGCATCAAGCACCGACGAAGCTTGCAAGGAATAGGGATAAATTTTTCCGCTTTCCTCGGTTTTGAAAACAACGCCGAGTTTATTAAAAAACTCCTCTGTATCATTCAAGGAAAAGTTATCGAAAAAGTTAAAGAAGTCGGCGTTAGAAGAATAATAATGCTCCTTTGTTATATCGGTGTTTGTAATATTACATCTGCCGTTGCCGGTGTTAATAAGCTTTTTTCCTATACGGTCATTTTTTTCGATAATTGCAACCCGAATATCTCGATTAACCTTTTTCGAAGAAATAGCGGCAATTAATCCGGAAGCTCCACCTCCGACAATAACTATATCGTAAGTTTTCATGTCTTACCTCGTAATAAAAAATATGGCTGCAATTTTCCGAAACAGAATAACCGCAGCCGAAGTATTTTTACTTTATGAAAGCGTCATGTACAGCTTTAAGAGCTTTATTAGAATCGTTAATGTCAATAAGAACGGAAATTCTAATTTCGCTTGTATTAATCATCTGAATGTTGATGTCGGCAGCATAAAGAGCCTCAAACATCTTTGCGGCAACAGACGGGTGAGTCTCCATTCCGCTGCCTACGATAGAAACCTTGGAAATATTGTTATCGCAAGAAATCTTAGCCTGCGGGTCAAATGCAGTAACAACTTCCATAGCGATTTCCTGTTGGTCTCTGCTTACGGTGAAGGTGATATCCTTTGTGC
>JBGVDX010000238.1:0-1949 GCA_045119575.1 Acutalibacteraceae bacterium | reverse complement strand
AATGGCTGAAAAGAAAATGGTTGAGGCTATTACCTCAATGGACGAGGATTTTGCTCAGTGGTATACCGATATCGTAAAGAAAGCCGAGCTTATCGAATACACCAGCGTTAAGGGCTGTATGGTAATCCGTCCTTACGGATACGCCATTTGGGAAAATATCCAGCGTATTCTTGACGGGCTTTTCAAGGCAACGGGACATGAAAATGTTTGCATGCCTATGTTTATTCCCGAAAGCCTGCTTCAAAAGGAAAAGGACCACGTAGAGGGCTTTGCTCCCGAGGTAGCATGGGTAACCCACGGCGGAAAAGAACCGCTTGAGGAAAGACTTTGCGTCCGCCCGACATCCGAGACCCTTTTCTGTGAGCATTACGCTAATATTATTCAGTCTTGGCGTGACCTGCCAAAGCTTTATAACCAGTGGGTAAGCGTTGTTCGCTGGGAAAAAACGACCCGTCCTTTCCTTCGCTCCCGTGAATTTTTATGGCAGGAAGGCCATACAATCCACGCAACCGCCGAGGAAGCGGTAATCGAAACCGAAAAGATGCTTAACGTATACGCCGATTTTTGCGAGCGTTATCTCGCCATGCCGGTCGTAAAGGGAAAGAAAACCGAATCGGACAAGTTTGCGGGCGCCGTTTCAACCTACGCCATCGAGGCTTTGATGCATGACGGCAAGGCGTTGCAGGCGGGAACGTCCCATTATTTCGGCGACGGCTTTGCAAAGGCGTTTGACATCACCTATGCCGATAAAGAAAACAAGCGCGTTTATCCGCACCAAACCTCTTGGGGCATGACAACCCGTCTTATCGGCGCTATTATAATGACCCACGGCGACAATAACGGCTTGGTGCTTCCGCCTGACGTTGCCCCGATTCAGGTTGCAATTATCCCCGTTGCGGCTCACAAACCGGGCGTACTTGAAAAGGCTAACGAGCTTAAGGAAATGCTTTCAAAGAATTTCCGAGTAAAGCTTGACGATAGCGATAATAGTCCCGGTTGGAAATTTGCCGAATACGAAATGAAGGGTGTACCCCTCCGTATCGAAATCGGCCCCCGCGATATCGAAAATAATCAGTGCGTAGTTGCCATGCGCGTTAACGGCGAAAAGGAATTTGTAAGCCTTGACAACCTCGTCGAAACGGTTGAGGCTAAGCTTAACGCCGCACGTGAAGCTATGTATAATAAGGCTTTGGAAAACCGTGAAGCTAAAACCTACGCTTGCACATCTATTGACCAAATCAAGGCTACCCTTGAAGAAAAGGGCGACGGCTTTGTAAAGGCTATGTGGTGCGGCGAAGAAGAATGTGAGGATAAGGTTAAGGAGCTTACCGGTGTAGGCTCGCGTTGCATCCCGTTCGACCAGGAGACTATAGACGATAAATGTGTTTGCTGCGGTAAACCTGCAAAGCATATGGTTTACTGGGGCAAGGCGTATTAATAATGAAACGCATAGTTTCGCTTGTATTTGCGCTTTTGCTGTCGGCTTGCCTCGGTTTGATATGTTACGCAACCGAGGATTTAAGCAGCGAACCCGTTACAAGCGAGCCGCCGGTGGTATCGGAGCCGATGTCTTCGCAAGAGGAGATATCATCGGAGCCCGACATTACTTCAAGCGAGCCTGAGCCATCAAGCGATGTATCGTCCTCGGTTTCTTCGGAGCAGCCTGTCACAAGTCAAGCTGACGTTGACGAGCCTGATAGAGATAACTATGTTGACGATACCGTTTCTATCGGCCCCGCCGACAATGGCAACGACGGCAACGACGGAAACAGGGGAGCCGTAATTCTCGTTTTATGCTATATTATTACTGCGCTAATCGGCATCTGCCTTGTCGGACTTATTATCGCTAATGTTTATATTCCTATTTCCAATAAGAAACGCGAGCTTGCCGCGTTGAACGACGAGACCGAGCGAGATTATAAATTCGATAAACATTCACCGAAGCGCAA
>JBGVDX010000237.1:0-1914 GCA_045119575.1 Acutalibacteraceae bacterium | reverse complement strand
ATGGACACAGAGGACTATCCGCTTCAATGTCGTTTTAAAAATAAGACGGCAATGACCACCGCCGAAAAGGCTCGGCGTTTATCACATGCCCGAATATAATACCACAACCTGCCTATAATTGCAAGAGTTTTTTTTAAGTTTTAGGCAAAAATTTTCATTTCGCTGTCGTAAATGGTTGTTCGGACTATACTTTCGACCGATAAATCGTTGCAAAATGCATTCAAAATAAGGTTGGGATTGATATTTTCCTGAGTTCCGGCGGGTAAGGTTATATCAAGCTTTGTATTGCCGTCGGCTTCGGAAACATCATATTTCACTATTTTTTCTTTTAAATCTATTTGCTTTACTCCGCCCTTTTTGGTCTTTTTATCGACCAAAATTTCGGGCTTTGCTAAAAATTCGTTCAGTTTGTCGGCGTATTCGCCGCGAATTGTAATATTAAAATCGGCAAAGGCAATTTCGCTGAATTTTTTAATTGGCTCACAAACCGACGTTATTTCCATTCCGTCGGGAGCAACCTCAGCCAGACGCTTCAAAATCTCATCGTCGGTCATATCGTCGTTAATTCGCATATCTACAGCCTCGCTCGTACTCTCAAAACCTAAAGACAACGGCAATGCAAAGTTTATATACGGGTGCTGGTTAAAGCCCTCGGTAAACCAAACGTTAATATGCGCTCTTCTTATCATGCGGAGCATGACTCGGTTAATATCAAGGTGGGAAATATATTTCAACTTGCCTACTTTATTATAATAAACTCTAACAGGTCTCACAGCAAATTCCCTCCCCGAAAACAGTTGCGCCGCAACCGGCACATTTTTGGCGGCAATTAGGCGTTGATATGCTTTGATGAGCAAGCCGGTCCTGATTTGCAAGAAACTTCTTGCTTATACCTAAGTCAATATGCTCCCATGGCATAACTTCGTCATATTCTCTTTTACGGTATGCGTAAAAATCAGGAGTTAAGCCACATTCGTTAAAGGCTTCCTTCCATTTTTCAAAGTCAAAATACTCGTCCCAACCGTCGAATTTACAACCTTTTTTCCACGCGGTATATATAACCTCGCCTATCCTACGGTCTCCCCGCGCCAAAACGGCTTCGATAAGCGATGTTCCTGCGTTATGTAAACTAACAGAGATTTTACGGGATTTTATACATTCACGCAAGTGCTTTTGTTTTTCCTCAATTTGAGCAAAGTCGTTTTGCGGTTCAAACTGGAACGGTGTAAAGGGTTTCGGGATAAAGGTAGCGCAAGAAATTGAAACGGTGACTCCCTTACCCTTCGGTCTGTTTTCAAGGGAATAGTAAAGGTCGATAACCTTTTGCGCAAGGTCGGCTATACCCGCTATATCCTCCATTGTTTCGGTCGGAAGTCCCATCATGAAATACAATTTTACGGCGCTGTATCCGCCCTCAAAAGCTACCTTACAGGTGTCAAGCACGTTTTGCTCGGTAACATTTTTGTTAATAGCGTCACGGAGCCGCTGCGTACCCGCTTCGGGGGCAAAGGTAAGACCGGATTTTCTGACCGACGCAACTTTTTCAAGTAATTCGTCGGTAAAATTGTCAATTCGCAAGGACGGAAGCTGTAACCCGATTTTTTGCTTTTCTGTCCACGGGAGCATTTTTGCGAGCAACTCGTCTATTTGAGAATAATCGGAAGTTGAAAGCGACAACAACGAAAGGTCATCGTAGCCTGTATTTTCGCAAAGGCATTTCGCCTGCTGATTGGCAACCTCAGCCGATTTTTCGCGTACAGGGCGGTAAATGTAGCCCGCCTGACAAAAACGGCAGCCTCTGATACAGCCGCGCATGATTTCCAGTACCACACGGTCCTGTGTTGCCTTGATAAACGGAACTACCGGTTTTTCCGGGTATGGAGCACTTGCCATGTCCATGACGATCTGCTTGTC
>JBGVDX010000236.1:0-1629 GCA_045119575.1 Acutalibacteraceae bacterium | reverse complement strand
ATCTTTTGCTACGAAAGCGGTGACAATAGTATCTCTGGTAAAGGTGTACTCGGCGCCAGCCTCATAAAGTGCGCCATTAATCGACCAACCCTTAAATACGTAGCCATAGGTGAACGGCATAGCCGGAAGGGTTACCGCTTCGTTAGCGGCGGTAGCGATTTCGGCAACACAGTTACCAGTATAATCGTTAAATCTTACGGTTACGGTATCACCGGCGTTGTCCGCAACGAAAACAGCGGTAAGAACTGTTTTAAAGTTAGTAACAACGGTGATGTCCTTGTTAGTTGTGATTACGCCGCCGTCTTCATTTGCCCAATAAGAAAATGTATAACCGGGATCGGCAACGGCGGTAAAGGTCTTTTCAACGCCGAAATCAATCGGGTTATTGTCCTTATCATTTACGAAAAGAGCATCGTCGCAGTAGATTTTACCGCCGGCGGTAGCCTTAATATCGTAATCGCAGGTTGCGCCTTCAAGTAACGCCATTTCGGCTTCCTTGATAAGCACGCCAAGAGGAGCAACCTCGTTAACAAGGCCGCTTGTGCCACCGGCAACAATAGCGTTGTAAACAGTACGAGCTTTTGTAACGTCAGCCTGATTAAGATTGGAAGCTAAGCCATCAACAAAATCGGCAAATTTCTGTAAAGAAGAGAAGCCGTTGTTCTTATTAAAACGAACATTTGAAAACATCGGTATGTTACCGTTATACTGGCTATTAAACGGAGCGGGAACGGTAAAATATGCATGCTCTCCGACGCCTTTTGAGGTTTTCCATTTTACAAGAGCATATGCAAAGTCAGCTTCCGCCGGCATAGCAACCTCTGTAGAAGTTGTACCGTCGGGAAGTGTCCATGTAATAGGCCAGTTTCCGGCAGTTGTATCGCCTTTACCGGAAATAAGACGAGATACAGTAATAACGCCGTCAATATACTTGATGGTAAACTGGTTAAATGCGTACTGGTCCGCAAATGTTGTTGCATCAGCGCAGCCGGTTACAAAATGTCCAAGCTCAGTTTCGCCAAGCATAAGGTAAAGAGTTTTTGCACCGTAATCGGTAACAAATCTTAAATCTCCTACGCTTAACTCAGATGTACCTGATTCGGAAGCGCTTGTGAATATCTCCCAACTAATAGTAAAGCCGTAAGGTACTACAAAGCCTTCCTTCGATACGATTTCAACAGGGCTGCTGGAATTGTATCTAATGTAGTTGTATCGGCCGTTAAAGCCACTACCATACATATTATTCCAACTACTGCCCCTAGTAACGATATTGTAGTTAGCTAATCCATTGTCGTCTGAGCCAAAGGTAAGCAAACTATAAAAGTTATCGGACATGATTTTTGCAAAGTCGGAATCGTAAGAAGATGACACAGTAGTTGCCGAGGCGCTAACCATAAATACGCCAAGGACAATCGCCAAAGTCATTACAACCGACAATCCCTTTTTCATGATTTTAATCATAAGTACAAAATCCTCCTATTGTCTTATTTGACTATATTGTAACATTATATTTCCCATCATGTTATAATATTTTTGTCCTTTTTTTATATTATTTTGTTATTTTTTGTTTTTTAAAAAATAAACTTTGTGCAATATAAACAACCAACTGTTTTTAGATTAGTGCTATTC
>JBGVDX010000235.1:0-5845 GCA_045119575.1 Acutalibacteraceae bacterium | reverse complement strand
TAAGGTTTACGCCTGCGGCACTCCGTTTTCGGGAAAAACCGACATAAATCTTAACGTAATTGTTCCGCTTCAGGCTATTTGTTTTATCGAACGCAGCGAGCAAAACAAAATAAGAAAAATATCTAAAATTCAGGCTATTCCGCTTATCATAAACCAAACTATTTTTAAAAACGAAAGCGAAGAAAACCGACAAAAGGTTTACGACGTTATAGGTAAAGTGCTTGCTGAGGTTCCGGTTTATGTTCTCAGTTGCAACATCTCTACCGACGCCGCAAAGCTTGCTCACGACACGATGAGTCAAGAGGGCTAAGATGGAAAAGGTAAATTTGATTGATTTACTGCCGAAAATAAGCGAGGCTTTTGATAAAGGTGAAAATTTTGCCTTTATGCCCAACGGTATAAGCATGTTGCCGACTATTGTAGGAGGCCGTGACCCCGTAACTATAAAAAAGCCCGACGGCAAGCTTAAAAAATACGATATTATCCTTTACCGCAGAAAAAGCGGTCAGTTCGTTTTGCACCGAATTATAGGTGTCGATGAAAAGGGATATATTCTTTGCGGAGACAATGAATGTCGCCCCGAAAAGTATATTCAGCACGATTCGGTTATAGGCGTTGTTGTCGCATATAAACAAGACGGTAACGTTGTTGTTGCGGGCAGCAAAAAGTTTTTGAAGGACGCCAAAAAACGCACCGGCACAAGGGCATTCAGGCACCTTTTGATGGGAATAAGAAACAGAATAATTTGTCCGATATTCGGATTAAAGAAAAAATAAAATCATCTGCATTTGAGGCGCACTCCGATAGGAAGTGCGCCTCAGCTATATTCGTGCTTCGCACGAAAGATATATCTTCGATGCGATATGCGTACCGCGCGATATACGGCTTTCACCGTGCGAAAAGGCACGAATATAATATCGCAAAAGCCAAAGGCTTTTATATCGCTTTTGCCATAAGGCAAAAATATCGCTGCAAACGTAGTTTGCAATATCGCTTATGCCTGCCGACAAAAAAGAGATTTTACTTTCGGCATGTATTACCTTCCTCAAAGTTTGTAACCCACTATGACACTTTCAAGAACTGAAAGTGTCATTTCATTTTTTGCACAAAAAAACAGAGACAACTTTTTTACGAAGTGTCTCTGTTAGCAGATGATTTTATTTTATGTAAATATAAGTTTTAAAACAAGCAGGGTTGCCACACCCGGTATTCCGCCAAGCGCCGAGCAACCAACCGTCCACGGATTTACGGGCAAAGTAACGCCCGTGAAAATTCCGCTGATACATACCGCTGCAAAAGTGAGAAGTCCCAACAGCGCCGTAACAAGCATTGTACGAAAGGGACGCTTTCCTCTAAAAGCGAATATTATCAGCGCTACGGCGCAAACGGCGCCGCCCGCATAAAAAACATATTGAAGCATTTAGTTTGTCCTCCCCTTTTTTGTAATTTATATGAGGAGGCATAACGGTTTTATGCGTAAATTATTCGATTGGCTCAAAATCGGCTGCACCGTGTTTACAAAGCGGGCAAATGAAATCGTCGGGCAGCTCGTCTCCCTCGTAAACATAGCCGCAAATCTTACATACATAGCCCTTTTTACCCTCGGTTTTGGGTTTAGGTTTAACGTTGTTTTGGTAATAGGTGTATGTCATGGTTTCGGTTTGAGAAATCACACGGGATTCGGTAATGCTGCAAATAAACATTCCGTGGGTATCAAGGTCAACGTACTGCTCAACCTTAAGAGACATAAAGGAATTAATATATCTTGGCAGGAAAACAAGCCCGTTATCCGAACGAAGAGGTGTACAGTCGGCGAATTTGTCGGTATTTCTGCCGCTTTTGAAGCCGAACGCCTCAAACACAGCGAAAGGCGCATCGGTAGAAAGGCAGTTTATATTCATGATGCCCGTTTGCTTAATTACATGGTGAGAATAATTTTCCTTATTAATGGTTACGGCGATACGGTTAGGCGTATTTGTGACCTGAGTAACGGTGTTTACGATAAGTCCGTTGTCCTTTTTACCGTCGTTGGAAGTAACAACATAAAGTCCGTAGCCGATATTAAAAAGAGCCGTCAAATCGTTTTTATTTGCGGTTTCGCCCTGAGCAATATAGTCACGGCAAAGCTCCTCGGCAAGGGCTTCAAGCTGAGCGTTGCTTTCCTCGCTAAGGGCGGATTTAATTTGAACGGTGGTATCGGTAAAGACAAGGTTTTTGCTCTTTTCGAACATACTCTTCATAACCTTGGCGGCAAGCGGCGCCCATGTTCCGTTTTCAATCAATCCGACAACTCGGTTTTGGAAATTTCGCTCGGTTAAATGCTCAATAAATGTACGCATAAAGGGGAAAATTTCGGCGTTGTAGGTTGTAGTTGCAAGGACAATTTTACTGTATCTGAAAGCGTCCTCAACCGCTTCCGCCATGTCGCAACGGGCAAGGTCGTTGATTACAACCTTCGGACAGCCCTTTGCTTTAAGCATTTCGGCGAGCTTTTCGACAGCCTTTCTTGTGTTACCGTAAACCGAAGTATAGGCTATCACAATGCCCTCGGTTTCGACGGCATAAGACGACCACGTGTTATAAAGGCCGATATAATATCCAAGGTTTTCGGTAAGCACAGGTCCGTGAAGCGGGCAAATCTTTTCGATTTCAAGTCCCGCCGCCTTTTTGAGCAAATTCTGTACCTGAGCGCCGTATTTTCCGACGATACCGAAATAGTAACGACGCGCCTCGCAAGCCCAGTCCTCATCTACGTCAAGGGCGCCGAATTTACCGAAGCCATCGGCGGAGAAAAGCACCTTATCGTAGCTGTCATATGTGACCATAACCTCAGGCCAATGCACCATCGGTGCGGCAACGAAATTAAGGGTATGCTTTCCGAGAGAAAGCGTGTCACCCTCGGCGATTATAATCGCTTTATCGGAAAAATCGGTGCCGAAAAATTGCGTCATCATGGTAAAAGCCTTTGCGGAGGCAACAATTTTCGCCTCGGGATAGGCCTTTACAAAATTCATGATATTAGCTGAATGGTCGGGTTCCATATGCTGAACGATAAGATAATCGGGTTTGCGACCGTCGACCGCATTTTGTATATTGTCAAGCCATTCGTGAGTAAATCTTGCGTCGACAGTATCGAAAACGGCGATTTTTTCGTCAAGCACAACATATGAGTTATATGCCATTCCGTTTTCTACGATATACTGACCCTCGAAAAGGTCAATTTCGTGGTCATTGACGCCGACATATTTAATATCTTTAGTAATTTCCATTTTAAAACACTCCTTTTAAGTAAAATCGAAATTAGTTAAAACATAATTTTAGTATCATTATAACATATTATATAATTCTTCGCCAGAGGTAAAATAATTACAAAAAAGCCACCAAAAAAGGTGACTTTTTTCTGGAGCTGGTAATGTGACTCGAACACACGACCTGCTGATTACGAATCAGCTGCTCTACCGACTGAGCTATACCAGCATTTTTAGATTGCCAAAGTATTATAACAGCATTACGCCGAAAAAGCAAGACCGCAACTCAAAAAAGTCACGGTCTTTTTTTATGCAACGGTTTCCCTATCCTACTATCAAGTCCTGCAACGTTCGGAATTCGTAGTCGCCGTTTGCGAGCAGGTCAAAATGATGAAGCACGTTGCCGATACCTTTAGCAACGCAATATTCCCAGTTATCGGCAGTCGTCACCTTTATGCCGATGTAATTCGACAAACAGTCCGCCATTCCCGTAAGCTGAGACGTTCCTCCCGTTAAATAAATTCCGTCCTCGGCAATATCACCGACAAGCTCGGGCGGCGTTTTATCAAGCACATCGCGTACAGCGCCGCAAATTCGGTAAACAACGTCGGATATCGCCTCGCATACCTCGTTCGCCGTAATTTCGACGATTTTCGGTAATCCGGTTGCGGCGTTGACACCCTTTGCCTGGATAGCGATTTCAACCTGGCGCGGGATAGCCGTACCGACCTGACATTTTATAAATTCGGCGGTGTGTTCGCCGATAAGAAGTCCGTATTCGCGTTTCATGTAATCGATAATAGCGGCGTCAATATCTGTGCCCGCAACCTGCACCGATTCGCACTTTGACAAGCCGCCCATTGATATAACGGCAACGTCGGTTGTTCCGGCACCGATGTCAACCACAATAGTGCCGTGCGGTCGTTTAAAGTCAATCCCCATTCCGAGGGCGGCGGCAACGGGCGCTTCGATTGTGCAAACGCTTCTGCCTCCCGCATTTTGAACCGCGTCGATTATAGAACGTTGTTGTACCCACGTAATGTTTGACGGCATTGAGACAACAACTCTCGGCTTTATCATTCTTTTACCGCAGGCATACTGGATATAATGACGCAGCATATGCTCGGCAACGGCGTAATCGGAAATAACGCCCCTTTCAATAGGGCAAACGGGACGGTAACGTCCGGGCGCTCTGCCTATCGCTTCAAAGGCTTCTTTTCCGTATTTATAAGGACTGTCGTCATACTCCTCCATTAAAACAACAGAGGGTTGATTAAGCACTATTTTTTTACCCCTAACAATCACGGTTTTCCGCGTTCCGAGGTCAACTCCTAAATCAGTGAACATGATTTCTCCAATCAATAAGCGTTTTATGTAAACCAAAACCTATATATCTATTTTGATTATATAACAAAGGGCTTTGTCTGTCAATTTGAATATTTTGTCGCTGCAAAGGTCATCAAAGTTACCCGTCTTGCACCCGCATTAAGCAAGGTTGACGCACACTCGCACAAGGTTGCGCCCGTTGTTGCAACGTCGTCAACAAGCAAAATGTGCTTATTCTTTACGTCGGTCATTGCGACATACGCATTGCGAATATTAGTTCGCCTTTCAAGCCCGGACAACGTATGCTGTTCCTTGGTTTCGCGTATTTTCTTAAGGCATTTTGGGTCAATCGGAATTTTATAATACCGCGAAACCTGTTTGCCGATAAGCTCGGATTGGTTGTAGCCGCGGCTTACAACCTTTTTAGACGTCATTGGCACGGCCGCTACGAGGTCAAAGTCCTGCACCTTTAGGCGGCTCGCTTTTTCGGCTATGTAGTCGCCCATCGCTTTTGCGCCGTCGGGATTAAAGGTAAATTTAAGTATTTTAACCGCCGTGCTTGCTTCATCCTTATAATAAAACACCGAATGAATTGTAAAGCTTTTCCCGTAATACGAAACATTTTTTGTTCGCTTGTTTTTTAGCTTATTTAACTTTTCGGCACATTCGTCGCACACGTAAACGCACATATTCGTATCGGTTTGGCAACAAAAGCAAGATGACGGATAAAAGCAGGCCGCAAACAAATCGAAATTGGTCGGTTTTATCTTTTTAAAGCTCATCGGCTTGCTCCGTAATCATGGTTTTAAGTCCCGTATAGCGCTTAGTCCGCTTATCGTTATGCACCATTTGATTTACTACATCGGCCGAACCAACCAAAACAAGCAGTTTTTTTGCTCTTGTAACGGCGGTATAAAGCAGGTTACGATATTTAAGCTGAGGCGGGGTGTCCAAAACGGGTAAAATTACGCAGTCGAACTCGCTGCCCTGACTTTTATGCACCGTTACGGCATAAGCGAGCTCAAGTTGTTCGGCGTCTTCGAGTGTATAATATGCGTTACGGTCATCGAAGGATACGATTATTCTATCCGATTTTATGTCAACCGAACGCAACAGCCCTACGTCGCCGTTAAACACGCCCGTGCCGTCGCTGCCGTCTTTTCGGTCCCACATTTTATCGTAGTTGTTTTTTATTTTCAATAACCAGTCGCCCTCACGCCAGATAAAGCCCATTTGTTTAATATAACCTTTGCCGGTTGCGGGAGGATTTA
>JBGVDX010000234.1:0-2670 GCA_045119575.1 Acutalibacteraceae bacterium | reverse complement strand
CCTTAATAAACTCGCCGTCGATTAAAAGCTCTATTCCGTCTTTTTCAAAGTCAAAGCTACTCTCGTTTGTTTTTTGACAAACCATGTCAAGATGCCCTTGTAAAATAATCGGCTCGGCCGATTCATACCCTTTTGCGGCGTCTTTGTAAATAACGACATTGTTTGCGTTGTCTTTTATAAATTTAAGACCGTGCTTTTCGGCAAAGTCAACGCAGAAATCGGCAATACCGTTCATGTTACCCGATCCTCTCGGCACCGAGCTTATTTCCTCAAAATATTTAAAAATCTGTTTTGGCTCTAAAGAACTTAAAACGGCCATTTTACCAACCCCTAAAGCATAATTGTTTAAAATTATAACATATTTTCGGTCTTCTTACAACCCGAAATCAAACATACTTTCTGCTAATATTATGCAACAAAAAAAGACGCCGAATTTAACTCGCATACCGTTATATATAAAAAAGCACACCGCATAAAAGAGGTGCACTCCGTAAGGAAGTGCGCCTCAGTTTTTCAATATAAATAGAAATGACACTTTCCGGAACTGAAAGTGTCATAGTGGGTTACATACTTTGAGAAAGGCAAATACTTGCCGAAAATAAAGAATATCTTTCTCGGCAGGTAAAGTGATATTGCAAACTATCATTTGCAGTAATATTTTTGCCTAACAGCAAAAGTGATATTGAAACCTTGCGGTTTCAGTGATATTATATTCGCCTCTTAACTGTCCGAAGGACAATATCACGATGCGAAGCATCATATAACTGCGAAGCAATATAACTCGCCGTTCGGGGTCCCCACAAAACCGTGGCTTTTGTGGGGTGAAAAGTCGAATATAACTGTGGCACCTTCCTTACGGAGGGTGCCACAACGGTGTGCTTTTTTGATTTTACTTATATTAGATAACTTAATCTTCGATTTTGCTTGCTTTTTTAAGAGCCTCATCAATGTTGGCGCAGAAATTGTCTCGACCGACCTTGCCGTAAAATCCCGATTTTTTCATAATTTTCATCGGTTGCGGGTTAACGTGAGACATGATAAGCTTTACGCCCTTTTTGTAACATTTCTCCTCTAAATCCTCAAGGTAGTTCATAGCCGTAACGTCAATGGCCGGTACCGAGCGCATACGCAGAATGAGGCATTTGGTATAATCCTTTAACGTAATGTCCAAAATTTTGTCCGCAACGCCAAAGAAAAGCGGCCCGCTTATCTCATAAACACGAACGTTTTTAGGAATTACTTTTAATTCAACGCTGTCGGCGTCGCTGTCCTCGTCAACGTATTCCCAACCCTTAACCGAGGTTTCGTCGCTCATGCGCTTTATGAAAAGGAGCGCCGTAAGAACCATACCTACCTCAATCGCAACAACAAGGTCAAACACAACGGTCAGCGTAAAGGTTGCAAGCATGACGATTATATCGGTTTTCGGAGCTGCCTTTATAACCCTAACGAACTTTTTGCGTTCGCTCATATTGTACGCAACCATAAACAGTATCGCCGCAATGGTTGGCATGGGAATAAGCCCCGCATACGGCATAAGGAAAAGCAAAACAAGCAATAAAACAACTGCGTGAACCATTCCTGCGATAGGGGTTCTGCCCCCGTTTTTTGCGTTAGCCGCCGTTCTTGCGATGGCTCCTGTTGCAGGGATACCGCCGAACATAACCGAAACAATGTTGCCCACACCCTGAGCCATAAGTTCCGCGTTTGAATTGTGTTTTGAGTTAACCATGCTGTCAGCAACCACGCAGGAAAGCAGCGACTCAATCGCCGCTAATATCGCAATGGTCAGCGCATCGGGCAAAACTGCGGAAACTTTATCAAGGCTGAATTCCAAGCTTGTAAGCGTAAAAGGGGGAAGTCCCGACGGAATGGTATAAAGGTCGCCGATTGTGTTAACGCCGTCGCCGAAAACGGGTATAAATTTAACCATAACGGCGCCGACAATAACAGCAATAAGTGACGGGGGAACACGCTTTTCAAGCTTCGGGTAAAAAATAAGAACGGCAAGGCTTACGGCGCCAATAACAAGCGCCTGCCAGCTAAATGTGCCGATAGCCTCAATGTTAGCCGTGATTTTTTCAATTGTTTCAATCGGCTTAACACCTTCGGCATAGCTAAGACCTAAGAAATCCTTTATTTGGCCAATAAAAATAGTCACCGCTATACCCGCCGTAAATCCCGTTGTGATGGTGTAGGGGATATATTTGATAAGCGAGCCGAATTTAAAAATTCCCATCAATATAAGGAAGACACCCGCAAGTACGGTCGCAATAATAAGCCCGTCCATGCCTTGTGTTGCGACTATTCCCGCAACAACCGTAGCGAATGCGGCGGTAGGTCCTGCGATTTGCACTCTGCTTCCGCCAAGCATCGACACGGTAAAGCCGGCAAATATCGCAGTATAAACGCCCATAGCCGGTTCAACGCCCGATGCAAGCGCCAACGCAATCGACAGCGGCAAAGCGATTATCGCAACGATAATTCCCGCAATAAGGTCTTTAACAAACTGACCTTTTGAATAGGCCTTCATAACCGAAAAAAGCTTCGGCTTAAGGTAAGAAAATTTCACTGTAAAACACCTCTAAAACATACTCCTCAATTTTCGTCAAAAAGTATATCACAATAAAAAACTGTTGTAAATGTGCGATATAACTAAAAAAATGCAGA
>JBGVDX010000233.1:0-5952 GCA_045119575.1 Acutalibacteraceae bacterium | reverse complement strand
TTTCGAGTGCAGATGAGTAAACAACTTTTACATCTTGTTTGCCCCAATAGGGGTTGTTAACGAAGGAGTTGATAATGCTGTTTGCTTCTGCAATAAACTTCGGTTCAGCCGTGGTAGAAAGCTCATACGAATAGTTGGTTCCGTTTGTACCGGTAAAGGTGTATGTAATAACATCGTTAGCAACGGTTACCTGTCCAATTACGGTTACGCCATCCGAATCGTAAATAGTAGTATCTACGGGATTACCGCTTTCATCTTCGTTAACCTTGACTGAACGCCATGCGTTAGAAGTACTGCTAACTGTCGGGCCATAGTAATAATACTTGTCCCAGTATGCTGATTGACCGTCATTTGAGCCGAGTGCGAAAATAAGAACATCGGGGTCAAAGAGCTGTGCAGTGAAGTAAATAACCTGACCTATATAAGGCTTGTATGTTCCTTCCATAGCGGTACAAGCAGACGCGCCGCAGTTGTAAATATCATAGTTCGGACCAAGCTTTTTCTGCAAGTTTGCAACATATGATGTTTTACGAATGTTAGAAGCGCCAACACCCTGTGTAATAGAGTCACCGACAACAGCAACTCTGGTTACGTATTGGTCGGAATTAAGAACTGTGCCTGCCTTATCAATTGAAGCAAAGTAGAATTGGTTATCTCTGTTCGGGCTGGACTCAAATCCGCCGTTGTAGTAGGGACGGAGTCTGATATAGGAGTTAGAAAAGCTGTACGGAGCGTAGTCAACAAAGTTACCGTTTCTGATGCTGATATTTTTGAAATAATCAGCGTAACCTTCGTTGGCGTAGTTTCCTTCGAGCATGAAATTGAGTTTAACGTCGTTAATCTTAATTTCAATTTCGGTGGAGCCGTCTTTATCTATAAATCTAACGCCGAGTTTGCACCAAGTATTGTAAAAATATTCGTTTACTTGTACCTGGGAATGAGCTAACCAGGAAGTGCTGTTTGCTTTACGGATATACATATTGTGGTAGGAGTGTGTTCCGCCGAAACGGGGTGCCTGCATACCAATAACATAACCCTCGGAAACATCCTGATTTGCACGGAGGAAGATTTCGAAACCACCGGCGTTTTTGAACATTACTTCAAAGCCGTCGTTTTCGTAGCTGCCGAAATCTTTTGTAAATGAACTGCTGAATTTGGTAGAACCGTCAGCCAGCTTGTAAACAGATGTATCTTCTTCATCTACGCCCCAATATGAGGGTTCAAAGAATGCCTTAGGCATATTACCTGAGTCGTATTCACTGTCAGCGGCAGAAGCGTTAACAACTACTGCGCTGAGCATTGAAAACATTGTAATCAGCATGCAAACAGAAAGAGCAGTGCTGATAATTCTTTTAATCAAATTTTTCATTTTACTACTTTCCTTTCTGATTACTGATTGATTGTCAGTGCATAGGTTGACGAGTAAATTGTGTTCATGTTGCCGTCTGCATCAACGTATGTGAGGTAAGCGGCAAGAGAAATATTAAGAGTAGCGCCAGTTGTAGAACCGATTGTCTGTCTGTACTGACCGCAACCGTTCATGGAAGCAACTGCTCTTGAACGAATTGTAGTGCCGTTAACTGCGTCAAGTGTAAGGGTGTCGAAATCGTCAGAAGCGGTGTAAACAACGCCTGCGGTAACGAATGTGTAGCCTTCGGGGATGTAACGCTCGGTAAGGAATGAAGCTTCAGTACCGTTGTTGATAAGAGATGCGTCAGTAACTGTGATAGCAGGAACGTCGGCAACATCTTCTTCGGAAATTACAGCGTAAAGAACTACATCGGAACCAACATAGAATGAGTAGTTTTCGTTGTAGCTAACAACTGAACCGTCTTCGTTGCACCAGCCGCCGAAATATTCGCCCTCTGAAAGCGCGTCAGCGTCAAATGTAACCTTAACAAGATCGTTGTAGCTGTATTTGCCGTTTACGTTTTCAACGGAACCGGTAACTTCAACTGTGTAAACAGTGGAAGCCTTTGAGTAATCAGCGGAGATAATCATATCCTTGTCGGCAGTTACTGTGCCGGAAGCTACGATTTCGCCGTTAATGATCCTACCGTTTACTGTGTAGCCGAAGCAAGACGCAGCAGAAATCTGGGGAAGAGTAACATCTGTGCCCTTAGCAACTGTAACGGCAGAAACAACCTTTCCGGAACGGTTCTGGAAGGATATAGTAACGTTTTCGCTGTCATCTGCTGTATCTTTTGTAAATACAGCGCTTACGATAGTGGCTTTGTCGCCGAGAACAACGGTGATATTAGCGTCATAGGACTTAACAGCGCCCTCAGCATCAGCCCAGTAAGCAAAGGTGTAACCTGCGTCTGCAATAGCTTCGAGGTTAAGAACGGTACCTACTGCAAGACGGTTGGTGTATCTGTAATCGTTTACGAAATCAACGCCGTTGGCTTGAATTTTACCGCCGGCGGTAGCGCCGATGTCATACTTAGCCTTGTAGAAGTTGAAATCGTCGATTTTAGAAACAAGCTCATCCGAGCCATTTTCTTTTACAATTGCAACATAGTATTTGCCTAGTTCAAGAGCTTCCTCATCGTCGGTATCAATGCTGTCAATGTATTCCTGGAAATCCTCAACGGTCGAGAACGGGATACCATGCTCAAGCTTAAAGTCTTTGTTTTCGTTTACAATCAGGTCGCTGGAAGAAACCCAGTTAAGGAAGATTATAATTGTTGCGCTTGAAAGGTTAACGTTTGAAACGTCAACTGTGTTGGCCTTTGCATCGCCCCAGAAAACAACAGAATTATTGTATTTAATGGTTAATAATCCATTGTTATCAACAACAACGTCAACGTCTGCGTTCATTAAATCGCCCGTGAAAGTATCAGCAACGGGAGCGTTAGATGTAGCAAGAGTTGTATTTGTTGCAGTGTCGATAATATTAAGATATACAGGGTTTGTGGTTCCTGTAGTGCTGTAATAAATCTGAAGATTGCCAATCTGAATGTACGGAGCATTTGTCAAATTATTACCTCTGCTGCGGAAATCAAAGTGACCGCTTAAATGGAAACCGGTCGACAGGTTATAAGCAAGGTTAGAAGTTGCGGTTGAGTTTTGACGTGTCGAGAGGAAAAGGGAACCGTCTTTAATGTACGATTTGCCGTTGTCTCCACCGTTTGTAAGTGTCCACTCATCAGCAATATAGGTGTCAATAAGTACGTTTCTGATTGTTGTCAGCTCGTAATTAAGCATATCGTCAGGATTGTTGGAGAATACAGCCTGATATGTGGTGTTGTTCTCGAATTCAATGAGGAATTCAGCGTTACCCGAAACAACTACGCCTTCGGCATCTTTCCAGTAAAGGAATACATAGCCTTCTTCTGCTTCTACGGTAAGGAGGGCCTTAGTGCCTACTTCGTATTCTGCGGAAGCGTCAATGTCGGCTCCGTCAACAAGAATTTTACCGCCTTCGGTGGCGATGAGGTTCCAGTTGGAGTAAACCTTTGCGATAAAGGTTGCGCGAACGTATGTGTCGGCCGAAGCAACAAAGGTGTATGTCGGCTCGGTTGTAATAACGTTGCCGTCAGCGTCAACGAAAGCTACGAAGTTGTAACGGTCGTTCGGAACGGCGGTTACAGTATGGGTTGTACCGGCGGTTAAAGTGCCGTTAGCGTCGTAAGCGGCGTCGTCGATAAGAATTGTGCCGTTTTCGTCGCAAAGAACGTCAATCAATCCCCAAGTAAGGGATTCGGCGGCGGTGATATAGCTGTAATAAGGCTCAACGTTTGCAGCAAGAAACTCGGAGCCGTTGTTAATTACTACGTTGTAAAGAGCTTTTGCGTAATTGATGGTATCAAGGGAAGAATCCGCATTAAGACCTGCCAAGAAGCCGGTGAAATCGGATACAGAAGAGTACGGGAAAGGAGCAGCGAACTTAAAGTCATAGAAACGAGCTTCTCCGCCGCCCGGGTCACCGACCCAACCGTGGAAGATGATAACGTTAGCGTTGGTGAAGTTGCAAGCGGATACGTCAACTGTGTATGTATCCTCTGCGCCAAATGCTACTTTTTCATCGTTCATGGTAACAGTGAGCATACCCTTATCGTCTACGTCGATTGCATAGTTCTTTGCAAGTGCGCCGCCTTCGCTGAAGTTATTAGCAATGGTGTTGTAAGAAGAAGCAAGAACGGTATCGCCGTTAAGTACTTTTAAGGTAACCGGGCCGTTCGCATCTGTAGGTGCAAACTGAACCTTAAGGCTTCCGACCTGAATATGTGAGGAAGAGAAGCTGAACTTAGCGCCGGTAAAGTCAAAGTAACCCGAAAGGGTGAAACCGTTACTTACATTGTAAGTATTAACGCTTGTAGCGGTGTTGTGTCCGCGACGCTGGGATACAAGCTGGTTGTTGGCGTTAATGTTCATGTATCCGTTGTCGCCCTTAAGGATCCATTCATCGCTTACAAAGCCGTCCATCATGACATACTCAATTCCGGAAATCTCGTTATCAAGGATAACCTCGATATCGTCGGAGAATACAGCAACCAAGGTTAATGTTTCGCCGAAAGTAATCTCGTATGTAGATTTTTGGGAAACAACGTTTCCTTCGCCGTCCTGCCACTCAACAAAGCCGTAGTCTTCGTCAGCAATGGCGGTAACCGAAGCGGTTGAGCCGATTTCGTACTGAGCGGTGGCGTCAACAGCCTCGCCGTTAATAAGTACAGTACCGCCGGCGGTGCCGGTAACTGACCAATCAGAGTAGGCAATAACTCTGTCTGTAAAGTTGGTCTGAGTTGTGCTTACACAATGAGCGCATTTGTAAATGTCATAGCCGCCTTTGGTGTATGTAGGAGCTACGGTTTCAACAAATACGGAATAGTCATGCTCATGTTCCGGTACAACGTTCCATGTGCCGTCCGGCTGCTCAGCATATTCGTAATCTTTTGCGGGAGTAACCTTGTTATCGTTAAAGTTACCGCCGTAAAGATTAACTTTGAAGTCGGTGTTGAAAAGAGAATGCTGATACGGGGAATCCTTTGCGTAAGCAAATGTACCGCCATAGATGTCCATGTTGGCCGCAAATGCGAAACCGCCGTTAGGATTATTATCCTTATCCATGGTCCAGGTACCGCCATAGATAGTGGCTTTTTTGCTCGGATTGCTCGACCAAATGATGGTGGGTTCATAGTGGTTTTCAGCATTATCGAAATCAGAGATACACTTACCTGTACCTACACTGTCGATAACGGTGATGTTACCGTTATCAAGCGTAATCAAGTCGCCGCCACCGTTAGAGTTGGTGAGGGTGTGACCGTTAAGGTCAAGTGTGATGTCTTTTTGTACCTTTAAGTAGGTGTCGACATCTCCGATAAGAACGATAGTGTCGCCAGCCGAAGCCGCGTCATGGGCAGCCTTAAGAGTTGCGTATTCGGTGTTGCCGATTTTTGCAACGTTTCCTGCTGCGCCGGCCAAAAGAGTACATGAGAACATACCAAGCACTAAGCACATGGTAAGTACAGTACAAATTGACCTTTTGATGAGTTTTTTCATTTTCTACATCAATTCCTTTCTGTTTTTATTTTAAAGATTGTCACCAAAATCCGCAAAATAACCAAACGTAAATAACATCATACGACGGCATTACATGATGTCCTTACATAAAATATATTTTGCTAGGCTTTTTGTACATAACATAAGCCCAAAATTGATTACAAAATTGACTTTATCATTATATATTAAAATTAGGCTCTAAACTATTAATAAAATAACTAAAATATTATATTTTTTTGATGAAAAATTAACAAATTGTGTCATCAAACAAAAAATTAGCAACGTTTTGATATTTTTAGGCAATATGATGCAATATTATTTCTAATATAATCCCATTTAGCGAAACAAAAAGCAGACATCGCAAAAAACGATGTCTGTTTAATATCTAATGGCGCGCCAAAAGGGACACAGCCGCACGTGACTGCGTCGTGCGTCTTGCGTCCTTGCGGC
>JBGVDX010000232.1:0-18171 GCA_045119575.1 Acutalibacteraceae bacterium | reverse complement strand
AAAGGGAAATATCACTCTTTGCGCAGCAAAGAATATCACTATATAAAAATTACTACCCGAAAAAGAGCTGTGTTTTTCTCTTCATCGGGTAGTTTTGTCTTACACTGTCACAAGCAGGGAATTTGTGTGCCAAATTCCGTTTTTAGTAAAGGTAACTGTCCTTAGTAACCCTGCTCATTAAAACTGCGGATTTTTTAATAGTTTCGTGGAATTAACCTACGATACCGGTTCTCTCGACGCTCTCTACAAAGTAGTTTTGGAGGAAGAGGTACATAATCATGAGCGGTGCGATGAACAGTAAACAACCGGCAAGCTTAATCGGCGAGCTTCTGTACTCGTCTACACCGATACCGGCTTGTATGGCGTTGGAAAGGCCGGAAAGAGCCTTTGCCATGGTCATCTTACGGCTGATAAATACGTTGGAATAGAAGGTATCGTTCCAGTACCATACGAGCGAGAAAATAAATACCGTTAGGTATGCACTTCCTGCGTTCGGAATCATGATACGGTAGAAGGTCTTGAAATATCCGGCGCCGTCAACCTGCGCTGCTTCCTCAAGCTCGTGAGGAATGGAACGGAAGAACTGACGGAAAATGAAGATGTAAAGACCGGCACGGATACCGCAACCGAACATTGCGGGCAGCCAGAATACAAACCATGTATCGATGAGGTTTACGGTAAGCCATGAAGGCATATCGACACCGAAGAAGATGTTAAGTATCGGAGAAATAATCGGAATCGAGAAGTTCTGATACTGCAAATACATCGGGATTGTAACGGCCTGAGCCGGTACGATAAGGGTAAGGATTACGAAGGTAAACCAAATTTCCTTGCCTCTGAATTTAAAACGGGCAAGACCGTATCCTGCAAGCGAGCAGGAGATGAGCGACAATATCGAGCTGGAAAGCGAAACGGTCATAGATGTATGAAACGATGCGTTATAATCCAGGTACTTTACAGCGTCTATAAAGTTGCTCAATGTATAGGTTTTCGGAATCCAAATTACCGACGGGTCGGCTACCTGGTCGGCGCTGCGGAACGCCATCGAAACCATGTAAAGAATCGGGTACAGAAGGATAAAGGAAAGCCCGACGATTATGAGAAATCTTGCAAGTTTCCATACTCTCGCAACGATTTCTGATGCAAAAATTTGTTTGTTCATGTGTCAGACCTCCTTTCTTTAGTTATCCGTCTGATAGAATATTGTTTTACTTGCAATCAAGAAGATAATTCCTACGAGGGCGAGAAGGATTACGAAGAATATCCACGCCATAAGACAAGCTCTTGAATACTGGAATGAGCCAAATCCTGTGCCGTTGATGGTGTTCATAAGCCCGTTACTGGAGTCAGTAATCTCGTCAATTATCGTATATATCAGGTTTACAAGAATAATCGGTGTTACGCTCGGGAAGGTAACCTTCCAGAAAATTTCCCAACCGGTTGCGCCCTCGATTTTAGCAGCTTCGTAAAGTTGAGGCGATACACCCTGAAGCGCGGCAAGGAAAAGAAGAATCTGAACACCGCACAGCCAAAGAGTGTCGAATATTCGGCTTGTTATGGACATGAATATGTCGATAATCTCTTCGGGCAAGTTCATACCCTGAAGGATATCTGCCATTCCGGCCGCTTCAAAGATAGCGTTCGTTTCGGTGGTCTGGGTTTGGTCGGCAAATGCGTCGCCGGTGATGAAGCCCATTACCAAGCCGGAGGTTACTACTACCGGCATGAAGAATATTGCACGGGCTACTATTCTTCCTCTGAATTTCTGGTTAAGAATAAGCGCGATGAACAACGAGAAAATGATGATAACCGGTGCGGTTATTGCCATGTTCTTGAAGGTATCAAGGAGCGCCTGCCAGAAATCGGTTTCCTGACCGAACATGTACTCATAGTTGCTTAAATTCAAACGGTCAAAAAAGCTGGCTCCTTCTCCGAAGGAAAGTCCGCCGCCCGATTTAGGCTGTACGTTTACGAAGGTGTAGTACAGGGAAAGCAAAAGAGGCTGAACATAAAAGCAGACAAAACCAATCATAAACGGAAGCAAAAACATTCTGCCAGCACGAGCGCGACGTCTTATTTCCGCAGCTTCACGTGGTTTTTTACTCATTATTTGCCCTCCTTTACTACAATAAATCCGCCGGCTTTAACCGTTGCGCCGTTATAATCATAATCGGTTTCGCCGTAGTTTACAATTACCTTAAGTGAGTTATCGTATACTGTGCTTCTGACGTCCTTAGTGATAATCTCATGGTCGGTAATTTCCTTATCGCAGTAACCGTTGAATACCGACGAAAGAGTTTTGTAATCTTTGATGGCGGTTTCATTCCATGTATAGAAGTTGCTGCTGTAAATTGAGTTAAATGTGGTATCGAGGAATACCGTACTCTCGCTCCATGTGAGGAGGTAGTAAGGCATTGCTCCCGTTTCAAGTATACGCAAGAACTGTACATTCGGGTCGTCAGCCAAATTGTGTGCCGATTCGGTGTATTCAACCAGTCCGTGAAGCGCAATTTGGACGAACGGCACGTCTGTTTCGGTCATTGCATAGCCGCTGGTGTACATAGGAAGCGATACGACCTTGTTCGCATACTTGTATGTGTATGCATGACCGTTATCAACGGTAATGTTCTTGTATGCGCCGCTTGCAGTTTCAAGAGCCTGCTTTGCGTATTCCTCGGACTGTTGACGGTTGAGGAATCGACTTCCGTTGTAGAAGTTGGAGTAAAGATTTTCTCCAAGGTCGGCAAAGGAAATGTTCTGCTGATTGTACTGCTTGAAATCGTTTGTGAATTTCTCAATCTCAGTCTTGTAGTAAGACGGACATACAAGATAATGAAGTCCCGCATCCTTCTTGATACCGATATCAAGGTAGTAGAATCCCTGTTCAACGTATTCGTTAAGAATGTTGCGAACAGCTACCTTTCGGATAGACCAGTTAAACTTGCTTTTGTATGTGTTAACAATGTCTACGTCAAAGAAAAGCTCGGTATTGTGCTTTTCAGCGGTGCTGATAAGATTTTGTAATCCGGTTTTTCCGCCGAGCGCCGATTCAGGCTTTGCGTTGGTTACGAAATTTCCTTCAATACCGCCATCCATCCAGCCGGTATAGCGGAAATCAATAGAATCTACGCCCGCTTCATTAAACTTGGTAATCATCTGTTCCGCCTGGTCAAAGGTTGTAACCTCCTGAACGGCGTCAACGATAAATCCGAATTTGGAAACGGTCTTTGTGATAGCTCCGATGGTGTCGATGTTAAGAGTTACATCGGACGAAATGTTGTTAGCCTTTACGCCTTCAACGTCGGTAAGATGCTTTCTGTAACGCTTTGCCATGCCGATGTAGTCGGTTTCTTCTCCCTCAAGCGGGTAGTATACGACCGAGCA
The DNA here is from genome assembly GCA_045119575.1 of Acutalibacteraceae bacterium. Taxonomy (GTDB): domain Bacteria; phylum Bacillota; class Clostridia; order Oscillospirales; family Acutalibacteraceae; genus UMGS1976. The sequence goes on along the minus strand of JBGVDX010000232.1, from coordinate 14,787 downwards.
GCATTCAATATCGGAATATTTGTACGCAATCTGATTATACGCCTTGTTGAACCAGTTGTTCGTAGTATCAAATGTATCCTGATAATAATAGGTAAAGGTTGCGTATACCGAAGTGTACGGTACGGCCTCACGGGCGGGAAGAGCCTCGATTTTTGAAACTGCGTCACCCTTGTTGATTACGGCAACAAAGCCTTGGTCGTCGCCCTTGGTGCCAAATACCGGAATTACCGTATTTTCGGTATTAATCATCTGGTAATTGTTGTTAATTGCGCCGTCTTTTTCGTATACGTCAAGAACGAGCTTCTTGGTTACGCCGTCAAGCGGGACATAATCGTTAGCGATAAGCGCTCCGCTGCCGTCAGGCACCATCATGTAACCGTCCGACTGGTATGCGGCGCTGCCGAAATACGGAAGAACAGCGATTGAAATAAGGTTGTACTCGCTTTCCTTTTCGCATTTGATTTCGGAAAACTCTACGCCGGCTTCAAATCCGCCGTTTTCGGTAAGGCGGAAAATCATAGGAATTGTGAAGCCCAAAATCTTATTTTTGTTCTTCAACTGTTCTAACGGATAGTCGTAGGTTATACGAACGCCGTTTTCAATTTCCTCAATTTTGTAGTTGCCGTCTTTAATAGCGTCGCTGGTATAAAGAAAAGCGTCTTCCTTGCTTTCGTTCTGGTATGTAATTACCGCGGTTGACCTTGCTTCCTTCTTTTTGTTGGAAACGGTGATGCTGTCGAGCATTTGCGGCATTGAATACCAAATTTTTTCGGTTTTTGTGTTGCGAACTGCAAAACAAACCCACTGGTTTGTCTTGTCGAGCATGTAAAGCTCTAAATCACCGGTTGCGCCGATTTTCTTGAACTCGTCAAGCGAGCCGAACGACGGTTCTACAACCTTTTCGGTCTCTTCATCAGCTGTTTCTTCAACTACTGTGCCGTCTGCATCGGGTGTATCGGCAGACACGCTGATTGTAGCAGATGATAAGGTGAAAACAAGGGCAATCGCTAACATCAGGTATAAAAATCTGAATCGTTTTTTCATCCGTATCACCTACTAACTGTTAAATCTAAACATCAGTTCGCGGCCGATTGTCATTACGAAGTCGGCAAACTGAGCAACGAGCGAAACCATAAGTACAACAAGAAGAAGGAGGATAAACACGCCGAGTACCGTAAGTACCATCGAGAATAAGCTCTTCTTAAGTGTGTACTGATGGACAATTGTATTGGACATGAGCAAGAGAAGTATTGACCATGCAAATGCTATGCCGGAGAGAAGGGTTAACCAGGTAGCTTCTTGGATTGTAAGCACCTTAGAAAGGATTGTAATCGGGATTGTTGTTACTACAAGCGGCATTGTTGAATAGCAGCTTGTAATCCAAATATCCTTGAACCAACCTTCTCCGTCCATAAGAGTACATATTGCCCAGTTCGCAATTGACCATAACACTATAATCATCGCCGAACTCATAAATTCGGACAAAACACTCAACAATTCAACCTTGTTTGTGCTGAACTGGAAACCGTACTCTAAATAATTGTATATATTGCTGAAAAACCAAACCAAAAGAATTATTATAGATAATCCTACTGAACCGGTTTTTTCGTATTTAATTTGATTGAACGCCTGAATGGGGTGTACCAAAACACGGAAAGGCCAAATTATCTTTTTCCAGTCCCAATATTTCGGCAACAGCTTTTTCCATTCAATATTCATTATCATACTTTTGCCGTATTTAGCTAATGCTGAATATGTAGCCAATTTTGCCACCTCCTGAAAAAATGATAGTATTACTTAAACTTGATACTCTGTTTCTTCTTCTTAATTCCGAGCGCCGATTGTGCCAAACTGATACCGGAAATTAATCCGGCTCCGCAAGCAATAATAAGCGGCACAAACCAATAGAAATTATCGCGGAGATATTCTTTTCTGTATTCCGCAAGCGCAGTAGAGTATGAAGTTCTGTCCTGGCCAAACTCAAGGTAGGCCAAACATTCCTGATACTTTTCTTTTTCCAGAAGCGATTTTCCGATAGCTGCGTATGCAATGGAGAAGTTGGAGTTGTATTTAAGCACTTCACGCCAATACTGCTCACCCTTTACATATTCGCCTTCACGGTAATAGCTGTCTGCGATAAGGAGCTTTTCCATATATTCTGTCGGCTTGTAAATAGTAATACTGCCGTCAACCTGGTCAAGCACATAGTAATAATCGTTGTATTTTGTAATTGCGGTGGGATAACTCGTTCCGCCGATTTGTTCGCTGCTAACACCGAACACGGTAAGCTGCACGCTTCGGTTGTCGTAGATGAAAACTCGGCTTTTTGCGGTATCAACGGTCGCAATCATTTCGTTTTCGTCAACGTATACGTCCTCAAGGGCGGTTCCGGCTATGGTAGAACGGTCGCCGTATACAGTAGAAACGATGGCGTTTGCGTCTGCTGCAAGTACGTTTTCACCTACGGGGTTGAGTTTTCTTAAACGCAGGTCGGCTTCTACCGTATTGGTTGATGTCGTTGTGTAAATAAAGCCCTCGGGGTCGATAAACATGTTCGACATTTCGGTAGGCACCGCTTTAATCGTTGTAGAGGTGGATTTACGGCCGAAAACCTTTTTCCACATTACCTGAACAGCAAGCGCAAAGGACATTACTACCTTATTTGCGCCGTAGTACTGTACAAATTCACCGTCTTTATCAATAATAATAAGTCCTTCAAGTACGCCGAGTGCTCGAATGTACAAATAACCCGAGTTATCGACTACTACCGTCAGCGGTTCGTAGTCACGGAAATCTATAGCGTCGGCAACGGGCTTGCCGTAGTAACGCTTATAGGTTCCGTTCATGTCGCCGACAACTATATAGCCGTCTTTAAAGTTTACGCCGTTTTCGTCAGGGATTGTACGGTTGCAAACAACGTATATTTCGTCATCTTTTACGAAAACGTCACGCGGACTTGTAAGGTCTAACGATGTAGCTCCGTCGGCACTTGCAAAAACGGTAAAGTCTCTTACGAAATTGAGTTCGCTGTCGAGCTCAACAATTCGGTTATTGCCTGTATCGGCAATAAAGAACTTATCGTTGTAGCGGAACATATCCTCCGGACGGTTAAGAGCATTTTCCGTACCGCTGGAGCTTACGCCGCCCATAACCTTCATATCGTTGTAGTTTACGCGCTTAAGCGGTGTATAGCCGATCGGTGCCGCAGTTGCTTTACCGTACGGGTCATAGTCGTAGCTGTTATAAGGGGCAACCGACAAAGCCGAAACAGGCAGGGCTGCCAAAGATGCAATAAGCGCAACGCAAAGAACTGCACTTATAATTCTTGTCATTTTTTTCATTGTCGTTCCTCCTATCATGATATTGATGTCACACATTTCGTCTTATTTAAGTCCGGCAGTTGACATCGTTTCCATGATAGCGCTTTGGCTGAACAGGAACAAGATCAGCGGAGGAACAAGCATCATTACGCCAACCGCACAGCCTGCACCTGCTCGAGACGCACCGGAACCGGTTATCTGGCCGAGCGCTGTCGGCAGAAGCTTTATCTGCTCTTCGTAAATGTAGGAACCGCCGGTTGCGCCCCAGTATGCGCCGAAGTCAAATATTATAAGGGTCAGCCATGCCGGTTTTACGTTCGGCATGATTATACGCCAATAAATATTCCATTCGTTTGCACCGTCGATTTTTGCCGCCTCAACGACTGCGTCAGGAATACTGGCCTCCATAAACTGTCTCATCATGAAGGTGCCGCCTGTTCCCGACCATGCCGGTAAGAAGATAGACCAATATGTATTGAAAAGACCTAATCCGGCAACAATAAGGTAGGAAGGTATACTTGCTACCTCGCCGCGGAACATCATTGCCCATACGATGATGTTGTACATAAGGGCTTTACCGGCAAATTGATGCTTTGCGAGCGGATATGCCGCAATTGAAGCGATAATGATACCGCCGGTTGTACCCGTAATTGTTACTAAAATTGTGTTTGCAAGATATCGTGAGAACGGTATCTTTGATGATGAGAGAAGTCGAAGCATAAGGGTGTAGTTTTCAGTTGTCGGGTTGACAATGTAAAAACGCGGAGGAAATATCGACATCTCATTAAGAGGTTTGAACGAAGTCAAAACCGTATAATAAAGCGGAATAGCAAATATGATTCCGAAGAAGAACATAACGAAATACATTAATGCGTCTCCGCCGCGTGAACGGGATATGCGCTTTGGTCCTTTTACCTGTGCCATCTTGTCTTTTTCCTCCTTTCCTTAATCGGTGCTCCAACGCTGAAGTCCCTTGTTTACAAAGAACCAGTAAAACAGCATCATTGCGAACATTACCAAACACATTGCGCCCGCATAACCCATTTCAAGTCGGGTAAATGCGTGGTCGCCGATGTGAAGCGATAACGTATGTGTGTAGTAGTCGGTACTCGGGTTACCGGTGAGCGCTGCGTTAAGTCCGCCGCAACCGAATGAACCCGAAATTGTTCCGATTGCTCCGTAAAGAAGCTGCGGTCTCATCTGCGGCAAGGTGATGTAGAAAAGCTCCTGCCAACGGTTTTGGATACCGTCGATTGCTCCTGCCTCGGAGAACTCTCTGTTAAGAGACTGAAGTCCTGCGAGGAAGGTAAGGAATCCGGTACCGCAGCTCATCCATAAGCTTACGAAAATAATAATTCCCCAACCGTACTGTTTATCGGTCAACCACTGAATCGGGCTGTCGATAAGTCCGTATTCAAGTAAGAAACCGTTAAGAAGTCCGTATGAGTCTCCGCTGAAGATAAGCTGGAAGATGAAGAGGATGCTTCCTCCGAGCGACGGAGCGTAGAACAAAAGGGTAAGTATTGTTCTTACGTTCTTCGGGCTTTCAGAAATACCCCATGCGAATACGAAATTAAGTATGTAGCCGGCGGGACCGGTTACGATTGCCATGAACAACGTGTTCTTAAGAGCAATCATGAAAATTTCGTCGTCGAGGAACATGCGGATAAAGTTATCAATGCCGTTGAATCGCGGCGTGTTAAGCATATCAAATGAAGTGAAGCTTAAGAATACAGCTATAATAATGGGAATTAAAGCAAACACAATAAACAGTATCGCCCACGGTGCAAGCATGATGTAGCTTATAGGGCGGTTACGCTCTAATATTGCGCTATTCTTTTTCTTAGATTTACTCACGTTTTTCCCTCCTGAAATAGAGTAATTAATTTGACGAATTACTCAACCTCTTGGAGGTTAAAGTAATTGGTAGGACGTTCATAGACTTCGTTGTCGATGACACTTGAAAGCTCGTTGCCGTTTTTGTCTGTACGAACGTAACCTTCCTCCCAGAATCTGTCAACATTGTACTCTACTCGCTTGCGCTGAATTTCGACATTGATATCCTGGTTATATGTAAGTAATGCTTCGCGCGGGTTGCGTCCTTCGTAAACTACTGCACGGTATGCGTTGGTTATCATTCGGCCGATGTAGTAGTCGCCGGGTACACGGGGCTGGTCGTGTAACCATTCCCACTGAGCCTTGATTACCTGGCTCTGTTCATATGTCCACGGGAGACGCTCGAATGCGTCAAGGTTTGCGGGAGTACCACGTGCACCAGCAACAAGTATTGTTTCGTTCTTGATGTTAAACTCTGCCTGCGTGTCTGCACTTGCCCACCATGTCATAAACTGCCATGCGTAATCTGCATTCTCGCCTACGTCAACCATGACGATACAGCTACCGCCGGTCTGCTGTGTACGGTCAATGTATTCGTTGCCGTTTTCATCAACACGTCTTGTACCGGGGAGCAATTTCATTTCCCAAAGACCCTGAAGTTCGGGTGCGGAAATTTCAAACGAGTTAACAAGTCCGTATCCGCTGAATACTATCGGCATTTCGCCCGTTCTGAAACGGTTAAATGCGTCGTATGAAAGCGGGATACCCCACTTGGTATTGAACTCGGTCCACTTAATAAATGAGTCAATGAAAATTTCGGTGTCAAAAGCTGTTTTCGACTTGTCCTCTACGTACCAATCGCCACCGTTTTGGAATACTAATGTACCGAGCATGCCTTGGTCACCGGAACCGAGACCTACCTGCATGTTATTTCTTTGGAGAATACCGAGAAGGTCGAACATTTCGTCCCATGTGTCGGGTGCCTTAAGTCCGTAATCGTCAAGAATATCAGCTCGAATAAACATTACCGAGAATGCCTGAGATGTCGGGAGTCCGTAAACACCGCCGTCTTGATATTCAAGGGCGATAAACGCCGATTTATGGAACCACTTATACGCCTCGTCAAAGGTTGTATCGTATTTTGTGCTGTTTTCATCGTTAAACTGAGTAAGGTCAACAAGGGCACCACGCATTGCGTAGTTAACAGGGCCGTCAGAGCCCATGTCCAAGATGATATCGGGCGCTATGCCGGCCAAAATTGCCTTTGTCAAGGAACCTGTGTCGCCAAGCAGCAATTCAACAGGAATATTGTATCTTGCAACGAATTTATCGGCTACCAAAGAGGTTGTGATGCTATACTGCTCACGGCCGCCGCTCATCCAAATAAGAATCGGTTCGCTGTCATATCCAGTGCCTTCTTCTACCTGGAAATTACCAAAGCTTGAATACTCATCGCTGAAAGACGAAACAAATGCCTTTACCGCGAAGGTGATAGCCTCGGTAAATCCGAGTTTAGGCGAAGGAACGCTCTTCTTTGAGCCAAAATATACGGAATCAAGCAACAATGACTGGTTTCTCATGCTTGTTACGTTGGTAGCAAGCTCAGAAATATTGGATTTATAGCTTACAAGTCCGCTTGCGATAGTTTCAGGCTCCTCAATAAAGCCGTCAATCTGTTTAATAAGAACCTCTACGAAGGAAATTGAACCGCCTTCGCCGCCGTTAATTTCGATAAGTGTATCATAGCAGCGTTCAAGGTTATCGCGGATTTCTACAAAGCCGTCAATAAGTCCGGTTATGGTCTTATGAAGGTCGTAGTCACGAAGAGTATCGGGTGAAGCACCGGTAATCTGAACTATCTTCATGTACCAGCTGTTAAGGTTGGCAGTCTGCGCCTCAAGTATCTGCAAGGTTTCGGCGATGGGGCCGAAGGTTGCATTAATGCGGATAGTATGCTTGCCTTTTTCAAGGTACACGTAGTACGGATTTCCCGATTTATCGGAAACGGTATAGTTCTTCCAAACAGAGGAAGGCTTGAAGGTTATGCGCGAAAACTCCTCAAACGGAATTTCGCCGTCAATATATACCTTACGGTAAACGTTCATTCCTTCGACGTAATCCTGCTTATATTTAAATGTAAGGTTGTAAAGTCCCGAACGTGCAACATCAATCTCGTACTCTACCCAATCGTTAGGTGACTTCCATGCTTCGCCGCCCAATACGTTAAAGCGAGTCTTTGTATAGTGGAGCTGGTCTCCGGTGCCGTTCGTGGTGGAAGCTGTGTACTCAGCAGCCATAACGAGGGAATTGTCGGATTTAAGCGAGGAATATTCAGCGTGAAGAGTTATATTTGTATCTTCCGGAACCGGCTTGTAACCGTTTTTCTGGTATTCGGCATAAACAGTGTTATATGAACGAAGTTCTTCGTTGCCGCCGAGGGTTATGGTTGCAAGAGCAACCGATTCACGAAGTACGTTGATTTTTATGGAATGTTCACCCTCTGACAAGTAGAAAAGCAAATCAGAGTCAGATGAAAAGATATTATCGTGAAGGGTGTAATTGGACCACTTAAGAGATTCGATTACTTCAGGAGATACCTCGTTTCCGTTCAAATCTCTTTGAGGCCAGTAGCCGTTTTCATCGGGAGTCTTATCCTCTGCCCAAGTGCGCTTAAGCATAAGGGAGTTTACTTCCTTATACTGTGTATCGCCGTCTATTTTAAAAGCGAATTCAATATCAATAGGATTTTCCTTAATAGGTAAATATTCAAGACCGATATGGTAAAGGCCTTCTCTCTCGACATTTATGCGCAAATCAACATAGCCGTTCTCTTTAATGACAACAGCTTCCTTTGCAACATTATCGTCGTCGGCGACGCTCTTCATTTCGGCGCCCTTACTGTCGACGATATTACTATTTATATCAAGGGTTACCGCTTTACCTACAATTTCGCTGTCAGAAAAATGCTCAAGGAAGGTGAGGTAGCTTGTAAACTGTCCCGCTTCATATGATAAGTATTTAGCAACAGCCTTGTTTCCGTAACCGGCATACTTGTCGACTTCGGGTTCCGTTTCATCGGAAACTGCGGTCCCCTCCTCTATCGGAGTTTCGGTCACTTCAACATTTTCGGTTGTGTCCGCAAGAACAGCATTATCTTCAACGACTTCCGTAGCAAAAACAGCCATGGAAGAACAGCTGAACACAAATACTATTGCAAGGACAAGCGATAGTGTTCTTTTCAAAGTCATTGTGAATATTCCCTTCGCTAAGAAATTCCGGAAACGCCCCCCGGTGGGCAGCCGTTCAAAACCAACCGATAAAAACACGGCCGAGTTTTCGGCTAAAGCTCGTACAAATTTCAGTTGCACTAAATTTCGTCCGAACGAAAAAATCACTGCGTAAAACTTTATTTTTAAGCAGTAATTTTTTCCTTAAGATGAAATAAAACAGCCCTTACATTAACAATATACCTTGCGCCCGGTAAAAATAACAAAAAAACACACCCAAACTTTCAGCGGAAATCGTCTGAAAATGAGGAGGCGCTATCCGTTGCTTGAAATATTGTTTTTATAGGGCTTTATCCTCTCGGACTGCACGAGTCCGAGAGGATAATTGATTAAACTACAATGAAATTACTTTGTAGCAGCGTTGTTCTCAGCCTCAATCTGAGCGTCGAACATTGAGCTAAAGGAAGAAATAACTTCCTGAGTAGTCTGGCTGGTGCCCTTGATGGTGTTCCAGAAACCGTACTGGCTGTTCCAAAGAGAACCTACACCCTGATAAATCGGGGCAACGGTGAACTCTTTGTACTGCTTAATAACGTCAAGGTATTCCTGGCCGTTGGAGTACTGTTTGTCACCGAAGCACTTAACGAGGTTTTCATAACCTTCGCCGCTGTTGTGCTCAACATTGAACATCTTCTGCATGATGATCCAGTTGATTACACCCTGGGGGTTGTCGGAGCTGGATACGCAGCCCCATCCGTCGATGATACCCGGAACAACGGTTGTTGTTGCGTCAGGACCGGTCGGGAACGGAACTACAGACCACTCAACCTTAGAAGCGTTAACGTCGTTAACGATGTTGTCGATAAGCCAACCGCGCATTGCAACGGTGTTCTCTGAACCCTTGTTGGTGGTAGCGGCTCTTTCAACGTTGTAAAGGTTACGAGCGTAGTCAAGAGCGTTCTTTGTGTTAAGAGTGTTCATGGTGTTAATGAGCTTGCCATCTTCCTGAAGTGTGATAAGCTGGCCGCCGTTAGCAAGTACGAAGTAGTCGGTATCCCAGCCGTAGTAGCCGTGGGTATCGGTGGTACCGTCGCCGTCCCAGTCGCCGGTGATTTCACGGCAAGCGGTAAGGAAGGTATCCCAGTTCCATTTACCTTCTGCGAAGTATTCGGAAGGTGACTTAACTTCGTGTTCCTCGAACATGGATTCGTTTACAAAGAGGAATCCCGGGCTGATGTGCTTGTATGTAAATGCATACTGCTCGCCCTTGAAGGAGAAAGCCTTCTTTGTTACTTCTTCGTTTTCGGTGATGAGGAAGTGATCAAGACCGAGAACGCCTTTTTCCTTAAGTTCATTGGTGCTGAAAAGCATTCCGCGGTTACCAACCTTCGGCCAAAGCTTTTCGAATACGTAGATAAGGTCAGGTGCGTCATTAGCAGCGTAGTGTGTGAAGAATGTATCCTGCCAGCCTTCCCAGCTAACTACGCGCTGGTCAACTTCGCCGCCGTAGTTGGCAGCAAACTCTTCCGCAAGCGCTTTGTCGTAATCAGACACGCCGTCGTAGCAGTATACCTGAATCTTGCCGGAATTCATAAGTGCTTCCTGGAGCTCAGCGGAAAGTTCGCCGAGGCCTTCGGGAAGATTACCCTTTGTCTCGCCGTCGTTAGCGTCGTTGTTTCCGCCAGCTACACAAGAGGTGCATGCGAAGACCATTGCGGCTACGATGAGCAACATCAGGGTACGAGAAATAATTTTTTTCATGGTACGCCTCCGTAAATAATAGTATTATGTGAGCAAACTGCCAAAAAACGACAGTTTATTAACACCTTGGATAGTTAATATTAGGGGTTTTAGCGAAAATAAGTCATATTATGCAACTTGGTAAATTTCATATTTTTCGCTTGCTATAAATTTACCATAAATCGCTGAAAAATGCGACCGTTTTAACAAACAATTTACATTTTTCGGCATATTCACCATTTGCGCCGAAACATTTTGGTGAATATCACATTTTTGGGGTTTTATCAGGGGATTTTGCATAACTTATTCACGCTTTTAATAGTCGAAAATGCCGAATCAACTGTAATACTCCTTAGGCGGAGGAGCTATTTTCCATACTCCTCGACAGCCGCTGAAAACAAACAGTTCACTTGTTTTTGCGTTGACTCGCATGCAAACCACTTTTTTGCCCCCGTCCGGGCCGATTCTGCCGTCGCCCTTGTAACGGGTAAGGCAGGTCCATGTCTTACCTGCGTCAAGCGAACGCCATGTACTTTTGACGTTAAAAAGAGAGTCGCTGTTACAGCCCGCATACATAATATCGGGGTTGTTCGGGTCGACACAAACGTTGTTTGTACCGTTGTAACCGATTTCAACCAACTTCAAATAACCCTTTGCCTTAAAGTTTTCGTCAAGCTGTAAGCGGTAAACGTTATAATTAAGGCTGTTTTTATCGGTGCCCGAGCAAACAAAAAGTTCGCGGGTTTTGTAGTTATACGCCATATCCGAAAGCCCGTGCGCAGGAAGGATGGTAGTCCATGTCTTGCCGGTGTCGGTTGAAACAACGATATCGCTTCCGTTTTTGCCGAAAAGCGCTCCCGAACCGGAATAGTCAACGGTATATACGCCGGCGCAGTTACGCATTCTTTCCCACGTATAGCCTCCGTCCTCGGTACGGTATTCGCCGAAAAAGGCGATTTTATCGCTGCCGATTACGCCGCAGCCTATTCGCGAGCCATAAATGTCTATTCCAAGCGATTGGAAAGTGTTTCCGCCGTCGTATGTAATCCAAAGCTTAATGGGGCCGAACATTTGGTCGGCTACGCCCGTGACAACCGTGTTTTTGTTAATAACATAACCGCCATAGGTCCAGCCACCCCAGCCCTTTCCGTCCCATTTCATATACTTCCACGAAACACCGCCGTCGGTTGAGAAAGCGCCGTTATAGTCCTGTGATGCGTAATAAATGTAGTCGGAATTGTTAACGTTAAAGTTGGTTTTATCGCCGGGGCAAATGCCGTTATAGCCGTTGTTGCTCCATTTGAAATTTACGCCGCCGTCGGTTGACTTTGTCATAAAGCACCACGAAGCAATAACGGTTTTTTCGTTAGTTGTGCTCCACGCAAACTTAACGTTATCGCTGTTTGCGGGAACGGAGGAATCGGTCGAATCACGGTTTGCCCGAGTCCAATTCATTCCGCCGTCTACCGTGCTGTAAACATAGCCCGGATACTGACCCAATTTTGAGATAGTGTCGTCCATAAGCACCATGCGGTCGGGGTTTACGGGACTTACTCTCAAATAGCTTGGATATGCCATGCTAAGGTCAATATAGTTCCAATATCCACCGAAGTTTGTCGAAATCGCAAGCTGATATCTATTGGTTGTTTTATTAAAAATCGTTGCGTAAAGATTGTTCGGTCTTGTATTTACGTAATCAAGCGCCAAAACCTCATACTCTAAAACGGTTTTGAAGGTTTCGCCCTTATCCTCGCTGATGTGAATGCCGTTTGAGTTGCCCGAGGCAACCGCACCGGTCTTTGCGTTAACGAAAATGTATCCGTCAGCATATTTTTCGGTGCCGTTAACGGGTTCCCACTTGGTTCCGCCGTTAAACGAACGGTAAATAAGCGACCTTGCGTCGCCGTCGCTAAGCTTTTCGCGCGACCAGTAAATATTCATGCAACCGTTGAGCGTTTCATCATAACTGCTTTCGTCGAAAGCAACCTGATTTTTCGCGTTTCGGTAGTTTTTGGCGTCGCTTTTGTAAACATAGTCCCACGTTTCGCCCGTATCGGTCGAAAGATACACGCCGTTTCCGTGGTGAGAGCCCGAATTTGAGCCTATGCATATCACACGTTTCTGGTTTTTCGGGTCGAACGCCATACCCGTACCGCCGGCACTTTCCATTCCGATTGAACAGGGATACCACGAATCCCCCGCATCGGTAGACTTGTATATTCCGCCGACGTCGGTACCCATAAGCACCGTTTTTCCGTCGGGCGCAAACGTAACGTATAGTACCGCCTGACAACCTTCGCCTCCCGCTATTCCTCTGTTCAGCATTTCCTTTGTTACCAAGGGAACCGCTTTCCAAATATCGGTATCGAAATAAACAGGCTTTACCTCCTCAACCTCCGAGGATACCTCGGCGGAGGTGACCTCTAAAACTTCCGAGGACACCTCGCCGTTATCTTTTTCGTTTCCGCCGCATGCCGCAACCGAAAACAGCACGGCAAGCGCCAGAATAATACTTAAAAGCTTTTTAAATTTAATCATTTTACCTCATTACATCAACTGCAAAAGTGCCGCAATGGTTTATATTCCTATATTTCTTTATACTGCGGGACGCGGGATTTTATACACGCCTGTACAGCCGCCGGCGGTAAATAATTCGCCGGTATTTGCGTTTACACGAACGATGTCGGATACACGGCCGCCCGCCGGACCCTTGGTTACGCGGTCTTCGCCCGCCTGCATAGTGATAACCGTCCATGTTTTACCGCCGTCAAGAGAGCGTCTTACGCCTCTATCCATATCTTCGGTACCTGCATAAACGATGTCGGGTTTTTCAGGGTCAATACATACAGAGGTTACGCAACCTGAACCGCAACCGGAATCTCTAAACTTAAACTCGCCTGATTCGGGGTTGCTGAAGTCAACGGTGTAAAGAATTCCGCCCGAAACTACAAACAATGTCTTTGTATTATAGTCGTAAGCCATATCATCAACGTTGGTGCCGATTGTACCAATCTTGTTCCATGTTTCGCCGTTATCCTTGGAATAGCAAGCATAGTAGCCGTCGTATGAACCAAAGAGAAGTCCGCTGCCGGAATAGTCAACGGTGTAAACAGCCTGACAGCCGGTACCGCCCTTCATTTCTGTCCAAGTCTTACCGCCGTCGGTTGTGCGCCACTGCGCGAAGAAGGCGATTTTATCGTTACCGATTACGCCGCAACCGATCTTAGACGCACACCAAAGCTCCTCGCCGTTAGCGTTTTTAACCGCCTGGAAGGTTTCGCCGCCGTCGTATGTAATCCACATATATGTTGCTCCGAACATTGATTTTGCGTCGCCGGTTACAACAGTATTCTTGTTGATAACATATCCGCCGTAGGTCCAGCCGCCCCAGCCCTTACCGGACCATCTCATGTATTTCCATGTCTTACCGCCGTCGGTTGAGTAACCGCCGTTGTAGTCCTGAGACGCGATAAATACAAGGTTATGGTTATTTACGTTAAAGTTGAACTTGCCGCCTACACAAATTCCGTTGTAGCCGTCGTTGTTCCATTTAAAGTTTATACCGCCGTCGGTTGACTTACAAATAAAGCACCATGTAGCAAGTACAGTTTTTTCGTCGGTCGGGCTGAACGCAAACTTAACGTTGTCGGAGTTTGCCGGTACCCAAGAGAGAGACGCGTCACGGTTGCCCTTTGTCCAGGTTTTGCCGCCGTCAGATGTGCTGTAAACATAGCCGGGATACTTTCCTGCTCCGCTGATGGTATCGTCCATGATAACCATGCGATTAGTATTAACCGGACTTACGCGGAGATATGTCGGCAGGGTCATGTTAGTGAACATTTCGTTTTGCCAAGTTTTACCGAGGTCGGTAGACTTAGCAAGAACAAGGGCGCCGTTATCTCTTGCGGTAGCATAGATGTTGTTGGTCTTTGTATAAACGCAGTCCATTGACAACACTTCGCCGCTGTAAACCTTATTAAATGTAGCGGCCTTATCGGTACTAATGAAGATACCCTTGCTGTTGCCGATAATAAGGGCGCCGTCCTTGTTACAGTAGATATAGGAACCGCCGTAATCTGCGCTGTTCTCAATCATATTCCATGTCTCGCCGCCGTCGGTTGACTTGTAAAGTGCGGGCACGCTGTCGCCGTTGTTTGAGCTTGATTCGCGTGACCAGTAAGCGATTGAGCTGCCGCCGATTTTCTCGTCATATGAGGTCGGGTCAAACGCAATCTGTGTACGGACATCACGGAAGCCGCAAACGCGGGCGTTACATACGCCCTTCCATGAGCAACCTGCGTCGGTGGAAAGGTAAAGGCCGTTTGCGTTGTTGCCGCCCGAGTTTGTACCGCAAAGAAGTACGCGGTTTTCGTTAGTCGGGTCAGCTACAATACTGGTACCGCCGGCCGCATGCATACCTGTGGTGCAGAGGTCCCAGTTGTCACCGCCGTCGGTTGAACGGTAAACGCCGCCTACGTCGGTACCCATGAACGCAAGCTTGCCGTTTGTAGGTGCATAGCTGATGTAAAGCATAGCCTGACAGCCTTCACCACCGGCATGACCGGCGTCCTTAATTGTCTTTGATACCATCGGCACCTGTTGCCAAATATCGGTGTCAAAATATGTACCTGTAAATGTCTGTTTTTCCGCTTCGCTTGATGCTT
>JBGVDX010000231.1:0-3208 GCA_045119575.1 Acutalibacteraceae bacterium | reverse complement strand
TGAATTTATAGCGCTTGACGATATCACGGTTGATATCCCGAAAGGCGAGGTTATAGGAATACTCGGTAAAAACGGTTCGGGTAAATCGACACTGCTTAAAATTATTACGGGCGTTGCAAAGCAGACAAGCGGCGAGGTCGTTACCGAAGGTAAGATTTCGGCTATGCTTGAGCTTACAAGCGGGTTTGACCCCGAACTAACGGGAATTGAAAACATATATTTAAAAGCGCTTTCGATGGGAATTTCCAAGGCGGAGATTACAAAACGTCTTGACGATATCAAGAAATTCGCCGATATCGGCGATTACATTAACCGTCCCGTGCGTACCTATTCAAGCGGTATGAAATCCCGTTTAGGTTTCGCCGTTTCGGTAAACGTTGACCCCGATATTTTGGTGGTTGACGAGGTTTTGGCGGTAGGAGACGATATTTTCAGGCTTAAATGCATTGAAAAAATGAAGCAGTTCCGCCGCGAAGGTAAAACAATCCTTTTCGTAAGTCATTCCCTTTTCACCGTAAAGGCCTTTTGCACAAAGGGGCTTTGGATTAACGAGGGTAAAATGATGGACTACGGCGATTTGGGGCCCGTTGTGCTTAAATACGAGGATTATCTTAAAAAAGAAAAGGCGAAGCTCGCCGAGCAGACGCCGAACGAAGAAAATTTACCTCAAGAAAAGAAGGACATTTTACAGGTTTCGAAATTCGCAATGCTTAACAGCAGCGGCGAAAAAACAACCGAGTTTAAGCACGGCGAAGAAGTCAGAATTAAGTTCGATTATGAGGTTAAACGGCCGATTGATAAGCTTAATTTCGGGTTCACCCTGCGCGACGCAGAGGAACGGCTTATTTTCATGAGCGACAAGCAAAGCACAGATAATCTCATTGATGGAACGGTGGGCAAACATTCGCTTGAAATTACGGTAAACGGGCTTAACCTGCTTAGCGGAACTTATATGCTTTCGGGTGAGCTTTGGGACAACGAGTCGACCTTTTTTGTCGGCTTCTCAAACAAACGTAAATTCACCGTTTCTCAGGATAATTATATAGGAAGCGGCATTGTCAGCTTTCCGTATACATTTACTAACAAGTAAAGGATAAATCACAATGGATTTTAACCCTAAAGTTTCGATTGACAGCATTAAATGGGAACGAGTTATTTTAAGCATTGCGGGCAAAATCACAGGCGTTGACCCGTCATCAATTTCGTTCTCGCTCAGCAACGGAAACGTAAGCGTACCGATTAAATCGGTCAGAATTATTGACGAATACTATCTTTTAAGAATTAACGTTACTACGGCAAACGAAGGTTGTAACTACCTTAGCGACGGGGATTGGTCGATTATTGCTCACGACGAGCTTACCGGCACAACATATCAGCCGACCGTTTCCGAATCGGTTTTCTCCGACGACGGTATCGAGGACGAATATGTTTACTGCGACGACAAAAACGTTAAAATCGAGCGGTTCCACAAAACCTTTTCGAAAAGCGCAACCCATTTCTACGACGTAAAGCCTTGTCTTGACGGCAAAGACGGATTTATATTAAAGGTATTTTATCAAAAACCGATTAAGAAAAATCCCGTTGTAAAGTTTATTAAAGGCTACATTAATCTTTTTAAACCGATGGCTTATGCGATAAAAAAGGGGTTATTCAGAGCCGTTTTTTCGATTTCAAATTTGTTTCCTCATTCGGGAAAGGTCATTTTGTTCACCTCCGATTCACGCGCTGAACTTGGCGGCAACATGGAGCTTGTTTATAACCGTATGCACGAGCGCGGACTTGATAAGCAGTTTAAAATAAAAATGATGTTCCGAGAAAGCATTAAAACAAGACGCAAAATCGGCGATAAATTCAAAATGCCTTTTGTTTTGGGCAGGGCGGATATCATTATTGTTGACGACTATAATCCGACGGTTGAGTTGGTAAAATACCGCCCCGAAGTAAAAATAATTCAGCTTTGGCACGCCTGCGGCGCTTTTAAAACGGTTGGTTTCAGCCGCTTAGGTAAAACGGGCGGCCCCGCAGTTACATCGACAATACATAAAAAATACACCCACGCTATAGCAAGCTCAAACCATGTTGCAAAATTTTATGCAGAGGCGTTTGGAATTGAAGAAAGCAACGTTTATCCGACGGGTGTTCCCCGCACCGACATGTTCTTTGACGAGGATTACAAAGAAAGAACACGCAAATCGATGTACGAGGCTTTCCCGTTAGCAAAAGGTAAACGAGTTATACTATTTGCTCCTACGTTTAGAGGTAACGGCGCAAAAAGCGCACATTATCCCTACGGCAAAATCAATATGCACGCTATCGGCAAGTATTGTCAGGAATCGGACAGCGTAATTATTTTCAAAATGCATCCCTTTGTTACTACGCCGCTTTTCATTCCGCCGCAATACAAGGACGTTATGATTGACGCCACGGAAAACCGTGAAATTAACGATATTTTGTTCATAACCGACCTGCTTATCACCGATTATTCGTCGGTTATTTACGAAGCGTCAACGCTTAATATACCCATGCTTTTCTATGCATTTGACCTTGATCAATTTGTTTCGTCGCGTGACTTTTACGAGCCGTTCGACCGATTTGTTCCGGGAAAAATTGTTCAAAATTTCGGCGAGCTGTTAAAAGCCATTGAGGAAAATGACTTTTGCCACGAAAAGGTTGCTCCGTTTAGAGATAAGAATTTTGAATTTAAGGACGGCAAGTCAACCGACAGAGTTATTGACTGGCTTATTTTAGGTACAAAAGAATAAAAACAAAAAGGAGGTTTGCGGTTCTATGAAAAAAGCTGTTATCAACAAAGCTTACTTTGAACGCTGCCTTCTTTTTTTGTGCGGCAAGGGAAAAATCGGTAACATTTGCTTTAAATCAAGTGAGTTAGATACGGTTTTTTTGCCGCTTTACAGTGAGCAGGACGGCGACGGGTTTGCCGTTTGCTTTGATTTGGCGTCGGGATTAGGCGGAAAACCGCTCCCCACCGCCTCGTTTGAGCTTATATTTGACGGCGATATTGATTTTTCATTCGACGAGGAAAAAGATTTCAGCGATAACGGAGGAATTTATAAAATCGGGCTTATCAGCGACGAGCTTGGCGTTACGGTTTTTTGCACTTTTGAGCCTACAATGTTTTCGGTTAAGAAAAAAATCGGCGAAATGGGGTTAAAAGCAATATTTAAAACGGCCGACATTTTGCCCAAAA
>JBGVDX010000230.1:0-4452 GCA_045119575.1 Acutalibacteraceae bacterium | reverse complement strand
TTTGCAAGCCCGACGGGACCGTTTACCTGGAACATGGTGGGCGGGTCTCCTTTATCCATTTCGGCGGTAAGGGTTGACTCATATGTGCCCTCGGCGGCGGTTACAACGGTAATCTTTTTGCCCGTTTCGTCGGTATATTTTTTGGCAAGCGCTTGCCATTGAGCGTCCTGCTCGGGTTTAAAGTTAAGGTAATAAACGTTTGTCTCGGCGGTATCATTATTACCGGAGCTGCTGCCGCCGCATGAAGAAAAGCTCATAACCACTAAAGTTAAAAATAAAAAAATTGGGATTATTCTTTTCATTTTTTATAAAAACCTCCTGAAAAATTCGGTAAAAACAACATATTTGTCTTTTCATGGTTTATTATTACCTTTTTAACCGAAAATATAAAAGTTTATTTGCCTTATTACATTTGACATATAAGTTTTTATATGATAAAATTTTTTAACATAATTGATATTATGCCGTAATGCGGCTGAACGGAGAAGATAAAATGAAAAGAGATTTAATTAGCGGTATTTACGCCGACCCGTCAAGCTTTGACGGTAAAAAGGTTACTGTCGGCGGCTGGGCTCGCTCAATCCGAGATTCAAAGGCTTTCGGATTTATCGACCTTAACGACGGTAGCTGTTTTAAGGGCGTTCAAATTGTTTTTGAACGCGAAAAAATCGAAAACTATGACCAAATCGCAAAGCTTAACGTTGGTTCGTCGGTTGTTATTTGCGGTACGGTTGTGCTCACCCCCGAAAACAAGCAGCCCTTTGAAATTAAAGCCGAAAAAATCGACATTGAGGGCGAATCAACCTCCGATTACCCGCTCCAGAAAAAGCGCCACACCGTTGAATATTTGCGTGAACAGGCTTATCTCCGCCCGAGAACAAACCTTTTCTCCGCCGTTTTCAGAGTTAGAAGCGAAATCGCTTTCGCAATTCATCAGTTTTTTAATTCACGCGGTTTTGTTTATGTTCACACTCCGCTTATCACCGGCTCCGACTGTGAAGGTGCGGGTGAAATGTTCAGAGTAACCACCCTTGACCCCAACAATCTTCCCAAAAATGAGGACGGCTCCATTGACTGGTCTCAGGATTTCTTCGGCAAATCGACCAATCTAACCGTTTCGGGACAGCTTGAGGGCGAAACCTATGCCATGGCTTTCGGTAACATTTATACCTTCGGCCCGACCTTCCGCGCCGAAAACTCCAACACCGCCCGTCACGCGGCTGAGTTCTGGATGATTGAGCCGGAAATAGCTTTTGCTGACCTTAACGATAATATGGAGCTCGCTTGGGACATGATTAAGTACATTATTAACCACGTGCTTAATAATTGTAAGCAGGAGCTTGAGTTCTTTAACAGCTTTGTTGATAAAACCCTGCTTGAACGCCTTAACACGCTTGCCGCTTCCGATTATCAAAAGGTTACCTATACCGAGGCGGTTGACCTCCTTAAAAAGAGCGGCGCCGAATTTAAGTATCCGGTTGAATGGGGCTGCGATTTGCAAACCGAGCATGAAAGATATCTCACCGAACAGGTTTTCGGTAAGCCCGTATTCGTAATTGATTATCCGAAGGAAATTAAGTCCTTCTATATGCGAATGAACGACGACGGCAAAACCGTTGCCGCTATGGACTTACTTGTTCCCGGCGTCGGCGAAATCATCGGAGGAAGCCAACGTGAAGAGCGTCTTGACGTTTTGCTCGACAGAATGAAAGAATGTCAGCTTAATCCCGAGGATTATTGGTGGTACATTAACCTCCGTAAATACGGCGGTACGAAACACGCAGGCTACGGTCTCGGCTTCGAACGTATCGTTATGTACCTTACCGGCGTTTCTAACATTCGTGATGTTATTCCCTATCCGCGTACAGTTGGAAACGCAGAATACTAAAAATTTGTTCTTAAGCCACCGATGGCCCTTGAAATCGGTGGCTTTTTAATTTTTTTATATAAAGTATTTTATACTATATTGCAACCTTTCTAAATAAAGTGTATAATATAAACACTTATTCCAGGGCTATTTATATATTTCGATTTCGTAAAATTATATAATTTATTGGGAGGGTGCAAATTGGACAGAGGTTATAAAGAAGACAACATATTAATTGACGGCGTGTGTTACCCCTTTTCTACATACACGGTAACGCTTTCGAAAAAGCACGAGTCGGGCTGCAATCTTCATTTTCACCCCGACATTGAGCTTATTTATATCGAAAACGGCAGTTTTAACATTTGGCTAAGCGGTAAGGTTTACTCCGCTGAGGCAGGCGACTTGGTCGTTATTAATTCGAACGAGTGCCATAAAATTCAAAGCACGTCGGAAAACTGTATTTACAAATATATCAAATTCGACCCGAAGGAGCTTTACATATCCAACCAAAATTTACTTGATATGCAATATGTTATTCCCTTTACGTTAAGCACAACCGAACATCAGCGCGTATTTAAGGGAAGTGAAATCGGTTCCGAGGTCATTAAGCCGCTTTTCTTTGACGCCTGCAACGAGTGGGATAACAGACAGCACGGATTTGAGCTTTCAATACGCTCGGATATTCTCAGAATCATTCTTTGCGTTATACGTTACTGGGATAAAATCGGGTTCAAGATTTCCCCGATTGACATTTCTTCGGGGCTTTCAAAAACCATTCACCCCGCCATCAAATACGTTGAAGAAAATTTCGCTACAGCTTCCGAGGCGGAGGCGGCTAAGCTTTGCAATTTAAGCTACAGCTATTTTTCTCACTCCTTTAAAAAGGTCATGAACATGAGATTTAAGGAATACGTAAATTATATTCGTATTAATGAATCGCAAAAGCTGCTTATTTCGGAAAGTAAAAGCGTTGCCGAAATTTCCGAAATTTTAGGTTTCTCTTCGCCAAGCCATTATATCCAAAGCTTTAAAAAGATTAAGGGCGAATCGCCAAAGCAGTTTAAGATTAACTACCTTAAATACTTCCTTAATAACAACCAATAAAGCAAAACAGCACAGCCGAAAAACGGCCGTGCTGTTGTTTTTTTATTATGCTTAATATCCGAGTATTACCGCCTTATATACGGCGAGGATTTCGCGCGTCCAATAACCCGGCGCAACGAACAAATAGGTTGGGTTGCCCGCCGAATAAGCGGTTAATCCGTTTTTCTTTGCGAAAATTTCGGCGCGAAGTTGGTGAAAATCGTCCGACGCTATTGCAACATCGGTCGGCAAGCCGTTTTCCTTTATAATATCGGCGCTGAAGCTTAAATTTTCGGAGGTGTTGGTTGATTTTTCGTCAAGATAAATTCTATCGGCGGAAATTCCGTTTTCGGTAAGGAAATTAAAAATTGCCTTAGCCTCGCTGATATTTTCTCCGTTTCCCTGTCCCCCCGACGCTACACAAACAGATTTAGGATTAGCTTTAAGAAAATTCAGCGCCGACTGGCATCGGTCATGCAACATTCTTGACGGTTTATCGCCCTTTACCTGACAGCCGAGGACAATTACGGTTGCGTTTTCGGGCGGGATATCGACCGACGCCGCTATCATAAACCCGAGCGGCACAACGATAACCGCCATTCCGAGAATAAAAGCGACAATCAAGCCGCGAAAAATTATTTTATGCTTTTTAAAAAAGGCTTTAAACTTATCCCAAAAACACAAAACAGCCGCCGTAAAGAGAAAAATCAAAACGGGGTATATCATGCCGATATGCAAAACGCCCTTAAAAATCGGCAGCATAAACCAAACCGACAAAAGCACAAAAATTATCGCAACAATTTTTCTTTTCATTTATTTTCAACCCCCTTAGTTAGTATAACAAAACCCTCCGTACCTTTTCAAGGTCGGAGGGCATAGCTTTAAAGAAAATTATTCGCTGATAAGGGCAAGAGTATCTCTTGCGATAACGAGTTCTTCGTTGGTCGGGATTACGTATACGCCAACCTTTGAGTTGTCGGTAGAAATTTTAACAACGTCGGACTGGCAAAGGGTTTTATCGTTAAGCTCTTTGTCAAGCTCGATACCGAAACATTCCATTTCGGCGCAAACTTCGGCACGAATATGGGTATTGTTTTCACCTATACCGGCGGTAAATACGATGGCGTCAACGCCGTTCATTTCGGCAACGAAGGAACCGATATATTTTTTAACATCTTGAATAAGAATATCAATAGCAAGCTTCGCTCTTTCGTAACGGGGGTCGCTCGGGCCGTTGGCAATAGCCTCTTCAAGGTCGCGTCCGTCGGACGAGAAGCCCGAAACGCCAAGGAATCCGCACTTCTTATTCATGAAGTTGCTCATTTCGTCGGGAGTGAAGCCCTCTTTTTCCATAATATATGTAACAACGGCGGGGTCAACGTCGCCGCAACGGGTACCCATTTCAACACCGGCAAGCGGAGTAAAGCCCATTGTTGTGTCGATAACCTTTCCGTCCTTAACGGCGGAAATAGACGAGCCGTTTCCAAGGTGGCAGGTAATAA
>JBGVDX010000229.1:0-5019 GCA_045119575.1 Acutalibacteraceae bacterium | reverse complement strand
GCCTATCCCGATTGTTCATTGTGATGATTGCGGATACGTTCCCGTTGATGAGGCTGATTTGCCCGTAAAATTACCGAATGTTGAGTCGTATGAACCGACCGATAACGGCGATTCTCCGCTTGCTAATATTCCGGAATGGTTTAATACCACTTGTCCTAAGTGCGGCAAGCCCGCTAAACGCGAGCTTGATACTATGCCGCAGTGGGCAGGTTCCTCTTGGTATTTCTTGCGTTACTGCGACCCGCATAACGATAAGGAGCTTGCTTCTAAGGAAGCTCTTGAATATTGGACTCCTGTTTCGTGGTACAACGGCGGTATGGAGCATACTACGCTTCACTTGCTCTACAGCCGCTTCTGGCATAAGTTCCTTTATGATATCGGCGTTGTTCCTACCGCGGAGCCGTACGCAAAGCGCACCAGCCACGGTATGATTTTGGGCGAAAACGGCGAAAAGATGTCTAAATCTCGCGGAAATGTCGTTAACCCCGATGATATAATTAACGAATACGGCGCCGACACAATGCGTCTTTATGAAATGTTCATCGGCGACTTTGAAAAAGCGGCTCCGTGGAGTTCTAACTCAATTAAGGGCTGCAAGCGTTTCCTTGAACGTATTTGGGGACTTCAGGAAAACGTGATAGACAGCAACGACTACCGCGAAGCTCTTGTCGGCGAAATGCACCGTACAATTAAAAAGGTTTCGGCTGACATTGAAGAGTTGAAGTTTAATACAGCTATTGCCGCGCTTATGTCGCTTATCAACAGTATCGCTGAAATTGACGGCAAGGTTACACGCGGTGAACTTAAGACGATTCTCTTGCTTCTTAGTCCTTTTGCTCCGCATCTTTGCGAAGAAATGTGGGAAATAATGAACTACGGCGGCACAATCAACGACCAAAATTGGCCGCAGTATGACGAAGCTAAGTGCGTTGATAACGAGGTTGAAATCGTTGTTCAGGTTAACGGAAAAATCCGTGCTCGCATGAAAATTGCCAATGACGAAGCTCAGGAAAGCGTTATTTCTAAGGCTAAAGCTGACGAAAAGGTTGCCGCTGAAATTAGCGGTAAAACAATCGTTAAAGAACTTTACGTTAAAGGCAAACTCGTTAATATCGTAGTAAGATAAAATAGCACCGCCGAAATTTCGGCGGTGTTTTTATGTAAAAATAAAGCCTCGTTCAAATGAACGAGGCTAAAATTGCAGTTAGTTTTTAAGGCTTTGGAGAGGTGCAGGGAGGCGTCCGCCGCGGTTAATAAATATTTCGGGTGAACCCTTATTAACTCGCATAACCGGTCCGCCGCCGAGTAATCCGCCGAAAGAAAGTTCTTCACCCACTTTTTTACCTATTGCGGGGATAAGTCTTACAGCGGTGGTTTTTGAGTTAACCATACCGATTGCGGCTTCATCGGCAATAATAGCCGAAATGACCTCAGCCGGCGTGTCACCGGGGATATTAATCATGTCAAGACCAACCGAGCAAACGGCAGTCATGGCTTCAAGTTTTTCAATTATGAGCGAGCCGCTGCGAGCCGCGGCTATCATACCTGCGTCCTCGGTAACGGGAATAAATGCGCCCGAAAGTCCGCCAACATGAGAGGAAGCCATTACGCCGCCTTTTTTAACGGCGTCGTTAAGAAGAGCAAGGGCGGCGGTAGTACCGCAACAACCGCATTGCTCAAGTCCCATTTCCTCAAGTATATGAGCAACAGAGTCGCCGACTGCCGGAGTCGGAGCAAGCGAAAGGTCAACAATACCGAACGGTACGCAAAGTCGTGAAGAAGCCTCTTTCGCGACAAGTTGACCCATACGTGTGATTTTAAACGCGGTGCGTTTAATTAAATCAGCAACTTCGGTAATGTTAGCCGATTTATCAAGCTTTGTAAGTGCGGCTCTTACTACACCGGGACCCGAAACGCCGACGTTAATAACACAATCAGCCTCGCCGATGCCGTGGAAAGCGCCCGCCATAAAGGGGTTGTCCTCGGGTGCGTTACAGAAAACAACTAATTTAGCGGCGCCGATACAATCTCTGTCCGCAGTAAGCTCCGCAGCCTTGCGAATGGCATTTCCCATCATTCTCACAGCGTCCATGTTGATGCCTGCTTTAGTTGAGCCGATGTTTACAGACGAGCAAACATGCTCGGTGGTGGCAAGAGCCTCGGGAATGCTTTCGATAAGAGCATAGTCGCCGTTTGCGAAACCTTTTTGTACCAAGGCGCTGTATCCGCCGATAAAGTTGACACCAACGGTTTGTGCGGCCCTTTCAAGGGTGTGTGCAAACTTAACGATATTGCTTGTTTGACAAGCGGAAGCAAGCATTGCAATCGGGGTGACCGAAATTCGTTTGTTTATAATCGGAATACCGTATTCTTTTTCAATTTGGTTGCAAACAGGGACAAGTTCCTTTGCGTAACGGGTTATTTTGTCGTAAACCTTGTCGCAAGCTTTGTCAATGTCGCTGTCGATACAGTCGATAAGCGAAATACCCATAGTAACCGTACGGATATCAAGATTTTCGTCCTGAATCATAGCTATTGTTTCAAGAATGTCTTTTGTATTAAGCATTTTTGTTCACCTTTATATCTTGTGCATTGAATTAAAAATGTCCTCATGCATAACATGGATAGACAAATTGTCTTTTTCGCCAAGCTCTGCGGCGGCGTCGGAAAAGCTGTTGAAACTTTCCTCTACCTTATCAATTTCGCACAGCATAATCATGCAAAAAAGATCCTGCATTACGGTTTGATTTACATCAACGATATTTACGTTATATTTAGCGCAAAGGGAAGAAACCTTTGACATAATGCCGACGGTATCTTTGCCGACAACTGTAAGAATAGCTCTCATTCATATTACCTCTTTTCAAAAATGTCTTACACATTATAGCATACTTTATCGCTAAAGCAAACAACTATTTTCATTTAATTTAAAAAAATATTTTACATATAAGCAATCTTGTGATATAATATAAAAAATTAATGCTCAAGGTAGCTATGTTATTGGGGGAATTTTTTATGGCAGTTAGAAGTATTATGCAAGCCGAAGACGGTGAAAAAAGCAGGAAGGTTACGATTACTACCCGTCAAAGAAACGGCCTTTTTGTTATGATTGGTATTCAGGCGCTTTGCATTTTATTTGTTTATGCAACCTTCTTTCTTTCAGCAGTTGCCGGTATCGATGCAGCCGGCGCAAGTATTTTTTCGATTTTTCTTTATGTTATGATTTATCTTAAATATTGCCAAGCATGTCAGTCTCTTGCCGACTTTGGTATTCGTTTAACTTGGATGAAAATTTGCAAAATTGTCAGTCCGGTTCTTTACATACCCGCGCTTGTCCTTGCTATTCTTTGGCTGAGCGCTTCATAACACGGAGATTTAAAATGAACGTTAAACTTCTTTCTTTACTTGAAGAAAATGCAAGATATTCCCTTGAGGAGCTTGCGCTTATGCTTGGAAGTGACGAAAAAACCGTCGCCGGCGAAATTGACGAGCTACGCAATTCGGGTGTTATAAGAGGTTACCGTACTCTTATTAATTGGGATAAGGTAGATAATGCCCATGTTACGGCTATTATCGAATTAAAACTTACGCCTCAGCCTGATGCTGGATTTGAGGATTTGGCCGAAAAAATCATGAGATTTGATCATGTTGAGTCGGTTTACCTTATGTCGGGCGGCTATGACCTTTGCGTAATAGTCACCGGTCAAAGTTTCCAAGGTGTAGCTATGTTTGTTGCTAAACGTTTGGCGCCTATTGCCGGCGTTGTTTCTACGGCAACCCATTTTGTTTTACGCAAGTATAAAGATAACGGTGTCGAAATGCAAGACACTGAACATGATGATAGGGAGAGCTTTTCCTTCTAATGGACTATAATAAGCTGTTGAACCGGACGGTTTTGGAGACAAAGCCGTCCGGTATTCGAAAATTCTTTGATATTGCCGAAAAAATGAATAACGTTATTTCTTTAGGCGTAGGCGAGCCTGATTTTGCTACACCGTGGCATATCAGACAAGCCGGTATTCAATCGCTTGAAGATAAAAAGACACGGTATACGGCTAACAGAGGTATTGCTCAGCTAAGAAATGAGATTTCGAAATATCTCTTAAAGCGTTTTAACCTTGACTATGACCCTGACGGTGATATTTTAGTTACCGTCGGCGGTAGCGAGGGTATTGACTGTGCTGTTAGAGCCATTGTTAACCCGGGTGACGAGGTTATTATTCCTCAACCGAGTTTTGTTTGCTATGAGCCGATTGTTCGTCTTGCAGGCGGAGTTCCCGTTTTTATCGAGACGGTTGCCGAAAACGAATTCAGACTTACCGCTGACCAACTTAAAAAGTCAATTACCGAAAAAACGAAGTTGCTTATCTTGCCTTATCCTTGTAATCCTACGGGGGCAATCATGACCGCCGACGATTTAGAAGGAATTGCGGCTGTTTTGCGCGACACAAATATATTTATTCTTTCTGATGAAATATATTGCGAACTTACATACGGCGGAAACCATGTTTCTGTTGCATCAA
This sequence comes from Acutalibacteraceae bacterium, assembly GCA_045119575.1. GTDB lineage: Bacteria > Bacillota > Clostridia > Oscillospirales > Acutalibacteraceae > UMGS1976. Next base: position 496 of record JBGVDX010000229.1, on the reverse strand, counting down.
TTGACGGAATGAAAGAAAGAACCGTTTTAATCGGAGGATTTTCTAAATCATATTCAATGACCGGCTGGCGTATGGGCTATGGCTGCGCCGATGCCGAAATAATGAAACAGATGGTTAAAATTCATCAATTCGCTATCATGAGCGCCCCTACAACGTCTCAGTATGCGGCGGTTGAGGCCATAAAAAACGGCGATGAAGATGTAACCCGTATGAGAAATCAATATGACGCAAGACGCAGACTTATGGTCAACGGATTTAACAAAATCGGGCTTACTTGCTTTGAGCCAAAGGGCGCTTTTTATGCTTTTCCTTGCATAAAATCGACCGGTCTTTCGTCCGATGAATTTTGTGAACAGCTTTTAAAACGGTATAATGTTGCCGTTATACCGGGTAGTGCTTTTGGCGAATGCGGCGACGGATATATAAGAGCATCTTATTGCTATTCTGTTGAGCATATTGAAGAGGCTTTACGCCGAATTGAGCTTTTTATCAACGA
>JBGVDX010000228.1:0-2693 GCA_045119575.1 Acutalibacteraceae bacterium | reverse complement strand
CTAATAGTTCAACAGGATTAAAAGCAATAGACTATAATCCTCAAATTAAACGTAAAAGCAGTGACGATAAAATTGTTGCTTTAGCCGGAAATCCTAATGTGGGCAAGAGTACGGTTTTTAACGGGTTGACAGGCATGAATCAGCATACCGGAAACTGGCCCGGAAAAACCGTAACAAGCGCCGACGGAATATGCGTTACCGAAAAAAACCGTTACGTTATGGTCGACATTCCCGGAACCTACTCATTAATGGCTCATTCTGCGGAGGAAGAGGTTGCCAGAAATTATTTATGTTTCGGAGAGCCTGACGCTGTCATTGTTGTTTGCGACGCAACCTGCCTTGAAAGAAACCTTAATCTTGTGCTGCAAACTATTGAAATAACCAATAATGTAATTGTATGCGTAAACCTAATGGACGAGGCAAAACGGAAGAAAATTAAAATCAATTTAACCCTTTTATCCGAACAACTGGGTTTACCCGTAATAAGTACGGTTGCTCACAAAAAAAACAGCCTTAAAAAACTAACCGATACGCTTGATAAAGTTATTTCCAAGGAAATATCCCCACATCCTTTTAAAATTGAATATCCTGAAGTTATAGAAAACGCAATTAATAACATTCAGCAATGCATTATAAACTTTGATTTAAAAAATCTTAACAAAAGATGGTTATCGTTAAAACTGCTTGATGATGACGAAGCGTTATTAAAAGAAGTAAATAATTATTTAGGTTATGATTTATTAAATAATGAACGTGTTAAAAAAGTTGTAAACGAATCTAAAGAATATCTAAACAACAACAATATAAACAAAGACGAGTTAAAGGACATGATTGTATCTGTAATAGTAAAGAAATCCGAAAAGATAAGCAGCGAAGTAATTACATATGAAACGGAAAATTACAGTTCTGTTGACCGTAGATTGGATAAAATCCTTACAAGTAAATATACCGGATATCCCATTATGCTTTTAATGCTGATGATTGTATTTTGGCTGACAATTACCGGGGCAAATTATCCGTCAGCTGCATTATCGAGTTTTCTTTTTTGGATTCAAGACAGATTAACCGATATTTTCATGTATTTTAACGCGCCCGATTGGCTACACGGTGCGTTAGTGCTCGGCGTATACCGAGTTTTGGCTTGGGTTGTGTCAGTAATGCTGCCGCCGATGGCGATTTTCTTTCCTCTGTTCACGCTTTTAGAAGATTCGGGATATTTGCCAAGAATTGCATATAATCTTGACAAACCGTTTAAATGCTGCTCGGCCTGCGGAAAGCAATCACTTACCATGTGCATGGGTTTCGGCTGTAATGCGGCGGGAGTAGTCGGCTGCAGAATAATTGATTCGCCGCGTGAACGTTTACTCGCAATATTAACAAACAATTTTGTTCCCTGCAACGGCAGATTCCCTACCATCATAGCGATTTTAACCATGTTTTTTGTTGGCTCATCAGTTGGTATTCGCTATTCCCTTCTGTCAGCGGTTTTACTAACTTTGGTAATTCTATTTGGAATACTTACAACCTTCGCAGTTACAAAAATATTATCAAAAACAATTTTAAAAGGTGTTCCCTCCTCATACACTCTTGAATTGCCTCCGTACAGAAAGCCACAGGTAGGAAAAGTTATAGTACGTTCAATTTTCGACCGCACACTGTTTGTTTTAGGAAGAGCGGCGGCGGTTGCGGCTCCTGCCGGTTTAATAATATGGTTAATGGCAAATATTACGGTCGGAGAAGCAAGCATTTTAACATATGTTTCAACGTTTTTAGACCCGTTTGCAAAAATGATGGGGCTGGACGGAGTAATATTGATGGCCTTTATTCTTGGTTTTCCCGCAAACGAAATCGTAATTCCGATAATAATCATGACATATTTAGCAAAAGGAACAATTGTCGGTATTGATAATATTTTCGAAATAAAAGAAATTTTCATAAATAACGGTTGGACCTGGCTTACAGCGATAAACACAATTATATTTTCGCTTATGCACTGGCCGTGTTCTACAACATTAATTACAATAAAAAAAGAAACTAATAGTTTTAAATGGGCAGCATTGTCCGCGGTTATTCCTACCGTTTTGGGCATAATTCTTTGCATAATTATTACTGCTATTGCTAAAATATTTATTTAAATTAAAACAGCGTGTACCATTTAAGTACACGCTGTTTAATTATAACCACATATTTTCGTATTCGTTCTTTTTGGGGCGTTCCATTAAATTTTGCAACACCGATTTAACGGGTGCATTGTTAAACAAAACGTCGTAACATTCATTAGTTATCGGCATATCAACATTATACTTTTCGGCAAGCATTACCGCCGTCTTAGTAGCATGATAGCCTTCAACGGTCATTCCAACCTCTTTTAACGCTTCATCGGGAGCCATTCCGCCGCCGACCAACGCGCCAAAACGTCTGTTTCTGGAATGCTTTGAAGTACAGGTAACGATTAAATCTCCAAGTCCGGTAAGACCGGCAAAAGTACGTTGCTGCGCTCCCATAGCAACGCCGAGTTCGGCTATTTCGCTTAATCCTCTTGTCATCAACGCGGCTTTTACGTTGTCGCCCAATCCAAGTCCGTCGCAAACACCGGCGGCAAGCGCAATAATATTTTTAAGCGCTCCGCCAAGCTCAACTCCGATAACATCGTCATTAATATAAACACGAAGGGAAGGACTGATAAAAGTATC
>JBGVDX010000227.1:0-8221 GCA_045119575.1 Acutalibacteraceae bacterium | reverse complement strand
GTTTCCACCGTAATGGTTTGCCTGCTTTTCGCGGCGCTTTTTGGAATGACTGTTTTCCTTCGCGGCGAAATCAACGAAGTAAGCGCAGAAATTTCGAAAGTAGAAAAGCAAATCGAACAAAAGGAAAGCGAGTACACCGCTTTAGAGGTTGAATTTGAAAACCGCGCATCTTTCAAAAATCTTGAATCGGCAGCCGCCGATATGGGTATGCAGAAGGCGCAAAAATATCAGGTCAATTACATAGTAACCGACGACGAAAACAGACCTGAGGAGATTGACGGAGCAAAATTTGTTACCGCCGACAATAATTGACGATGAAAAGAAACAAAATGTGCAATAATAGGGTGATTAAAAAATCATCTCTTATCTGAAAATAAAATTTTCGTGAGAGCATTCCGTTTTTTGGCGGGATTTTGCTGTCGCGAAAATTTTGTGTTATGTCAGGTATAAAAATTTCGACGGAAAGGGCAGTTTTTCAATGGTATACGGCTCGACAAGGTCAATGAGACAACGTTCATTAGCTATCCTGCTGGTCATATCGGTGGGCTTTTTCGGTATGTCAAGCTTTAATCTTGCTAAATACATGATTTTTAACTCCTCGTTTTATCAGCAAAAGGCGACTTTGCAGCAGCTTCAGGATACCGAAATTGCCGCAAAACGAGGCGATATATACGACCGCAATATGGAGGTGCTTGCAACAAGCGCAACTGCATATACGGTTTACATAACACCTCAAGATATCGACGATGACGCCGAAGCAAAGAAAATTGCAAAGGGACTTTCCGAGCTGTTAGACGTTGAATACGAAGATGTTTACAAGTCGACCCAAACAAGTACATATTACGAAAAGATAAAATCAAAGGTTGACCAAACCCTCGCCAATAAAGTAAGAAAATTTATAAGCGAAAATGAACTCGGCGACGTTATCGGACTTGACGAAGGCTCAAAGCGCTATTACCCTAACGATAATTTAGTGTCAACAGTCCTCGGCTTTGTAGGAGCGGATAATCAAGGACTTAGCGGACTTGAATTTTACTACGACGACACGTTAAAGGGAGTTCCCGGTCGTGTTGTTGCCGCAAAAAATGCTAAAGGCGCTGATATGCCGTTCACATACGAAAAGGTAGTAGACGCTCAGTCGGGGAATTCACTTGTACTTACAATCGACAGCTATATCCAATATGTTGCCGAAAAATATCTTGAAGAAGCGGTAACCCAGTATTCGTGTAACGAGCGCGGCTGTGCCATAGTAATGGACCCGAAAACCGGCGAGATTTTGGCTATGACCACAAAGCCGGATTATAACCCCAATACTCCGTTTACTATTTACGACGCCGCTACCGCCGAAGCTATATCTAAACTAACGGGCGACGAAAAATCGAATGCGTTATCGGTCGCGCAGCAAAAGCAGTGGCGAAATAAAGCAATTTCCGATACATACGAGCCCGGTTCGGTATTCAAAATTGTTACCGGTTCCGCCGCCTATGAAGAGGGTAAGATAGCCGAAAGCAGCACATTTAACTGCGGCGGAAGCATAACCATCGCCGGAACAACCTATAACTGCCATAATCATTCGGGCCACGGCCATCAAGATTTGTCGGGAGCTTTCCAAAATTCGTGCAACCCCGCGTTTATCCAAATCGGACAAATGCTCGGCACCGAGCTTTTCTTTAAATATTTCAAATCCTACGGACTTACCGAAAGAACGGGCATCGACCTTCCCGGTGAAGCGTCAACCGTAGCAGGCGTAAGTTATCACGATATAAGCACAATGTCTATCGTAGACCTTGCCTCCGAGTCATTCGGTCAGGGCTTTAACGTAACACCTATCCAGCTTGCAACCGCAGTATGTGCCGCGGTAAACGGCGGATATCTCGTAACACCCCACGTTGTAAAGGAAATTGTTGACGCTGAAGGCAATACCGTTAAAAGCATTGACACCACCGTAAAACGTCAGGTTATATCCGAGGATACAAGTAAGGCGATATGCTCCTTCCTTGAGGGGGTTGTAAGTGAAGGCTCGGGTAAAAACTCATATGTCGCGGGTTATCGCGTCGGCGGAAAAACGGGTACTTCGCAAAAACTTGCCCAAAGCAACACCGATGGCGTAAAACGCCTCGTTGCGTCATTTTGCGGTATCGCTCCGTGCGACGACGCAGAGCTTGTAATACTAATCGTTCTTGACGAGCCCAACGCACCCGTTATTTACGGCGGTACGCTTGCCGCGCCTGTAGCAGGCAAGATATTCAATGAAGTTTTGCCGTATTTGGGCGTTGAAGCGGTATATTCCGAGGGCGAGCAAGCGGCAATCGGCCAACCGACACCTGCTCTTGTCGGAAAAACTGTTGAGCAGGCAAAAACAAGCATAGAATCAACCGATTTGTACATTAAGGTTGTCGGCTCAGGAGATAAGGTTATACGTCAGCTTCCTGCGTCGGGACAAATGATATCGAATAACGGCACAATTGTCGTATACACCGACGGTGCCGAAGATGCAAAGGTGACCGTACCTGATTTCACAAATTGCTCAATTTCTCAAGCGGTTCCGCTCGCTAATAACAGCCAGCTTAACATATCTTTGTCGGGAATAACCGGCGAAAACAGCGGCGCTGTAGCATATTTACAGTCGATAAAACCGGGCGAAGAGGTTGATATGGGCACAGTAATTACGGTAAGCTTCCGCGTAAGCAGTACCGACTAAACAAATCACAGGAAAGGGAAGGAAAATATGAAACTTGCTGATTTTTTAAATAATGTACCCGCAAAATTTGCGGACATTGAATTAACAGACGTAACAAACGATTCGCGCAGAGTCGAAAAGGGAAGCGCCTTTTTCTGTATCATAGGCAGCGCCTCCGACGGCCATAATTACGCAAAAGCCGCCGTCGAAAAGGGAGCCGCCGTTATAATCGCCCAAAAGGATATCGGTTTAGATAATCAAATTATCGTTGACGATACTCATAAGGCTTATGCCGACGCCTGTGCCGCCCTTTTCGGCAATCCCGCCGACAGCTTAAAGCTTATCGGAATTACCGGAACAAACGGCAAAACGACCGTAACCTATCTTGTAAAATCGGTGCTTGAACAGCTCGGCAAAAAGGTCGGCTTAATCGGCACAATCCAAAATATGATTGGCGATATTGAAATTCCCGCAAAAAATACAACCCCCGAAGCCTATGAGCTTCACGGACTTTTCCGTAAAATGGTTGACGCAGGCTGCGAATATTGCATAATGGAGGTTTCCTCCCATGCGCTTGACCAAAAACGAGTAAACGGGCTTCACTTTGCGGTAGCCGGACTTACAAATATATCCCAAGACCATTTGGATTACCACGGCACAATGGAAAACTACGTCGACGCAAAGAAAAAGCTGTTTTATATGTGTGATTACGGCGTTTTCAACGCTGATGACGAATGTGCCGACCGACTTATGGACGGTGTAACCTGTAAAACCGTCACCTATTCGGTTAAAAACGGCGTTTCCGATTATATCGCAAAGGGTGTTACATGTCGCTCCGACGGCGTAAACTTCGAACTTATCGGAGACAGCGTTATCGGCAGAGTAAAACTTAAAACCCCCGGAAAATTCTCGGTTTACAACGGACTTTGCGCCGCTTCAATGATACTTGCCCTCGGCTTTGATTTTGATAACGTAGTTACGGCGCTCAGCAATTCGGTTGCCGTAAAGGGAAGGGCGGAGGTAGTGCCTACAAACCGTGACTTTACGGTTATAATTGATTATGCACATACCCCTGACGGAATTGAGAATATCCTTTCAACAATGCGAGAAATAAAAACGGGCCGTCTTGTAGCCTTATTTGGCTGCGGCGGAGACCGTGACCGAACAAAAAGACCGAAAATGGCGGCTTCGGCGGCTTCTCTTGCCGATTACGTAATAGTAACAAGCGATAACCCCCGTTCGGAGGACCCGCAAAAAATTATTGACGACGTTTTGGTCGGTCTTGAAGGGCTCGATGTGCCTTACGACGTAATCGTTAACCGCGCCGAGGCAATTAATTTTGCTATAAAGAACGCAAAACCCGACGACCTAATCGTTTTGATGGGCAAGGGACACGAAACCTATCAAATTCTTGCCGACAAAACAATCCATTTCGACGAACGCGAGGTTGTCCGCGACGCTCTTGCAAGTTTAAACTAATTGAGTGGGTATATAATTTAAGAGGTGAAAATAATTGTTTGGAGTTTTAACAGCCATATCGGCAATAATAGCATTTGCAGTAACGTTTTTATCGGGATATATAATTATTCCGCTTATGCATAAGCTAAAATACGGTCAAACTATACTTGAAATCGGCCCTAAGTGGCATAAAAATAAGCAGGGAACCCCAACAATGGGCGGAATAATGTTTGTTATCGGAATTGCGATTTCCTTACTTGCTACAATGCCGCTTATCAATGTTCTCGGCCCTGCCGAACTTAAAACTCAACTTGGCGAAAGAAGACAAATCGTTTCCCTTGTTGCGGGTCTTGCCCTTGCCGTATCAATGTCGCTTATCGGGTTTATTGATGACTATATTAAGGTCGTAAAGAAACAAAATCTGGGCCTTACCGCGAAACAAAAAACACTTATGCAGCTTCTTGTAAGCGCCGCTTACCTTACTTCTATGTATCTCGGCGGCATGACTTATACTAAAATTCCTTTTATCGGTAGCGTCGATTTAGACCGTGGAATTGGACTTTTGTTTTGGCCTGTTGCCCTTATGTTTGTTTACGGATTTACCAACGCTGTAAACCTTACCGACGGAATTGACGGCCTTGCTTCAAGCGTAACTATCGTTGCCGCAATTTTCGTAACCTTTATGGCGGCTTTGCCCAGCGTAAACCAAGCAATTCCCGCTTACCTTTCGGTTATTTTTGCCGCTGCACTTTTCGGCTTCCTTATTTGGAACAAAAACCCTGCAAAAGTATTTATGGGCGATACGGGTTCAATGTTCCTCGGCGGAATGGTAGTAGCCCTTGTGTTTATGCTCGAATACCCGATAATTTTACTTTTAACGGGTGTTGTTTACCTTTGCGAGGCTATGAGCGTTGTGATTCAGGTAATTTACTTTAAGAAAACGGGCAAGCGCCTTTTCAAAATGAGCCCGATTCATCATCATTTTGAGCTCAGCAAATGGAGCGAAAACAAAATTGATATCGTATTCTCGTTGGTAGGCGCTATCGGCGGACTGCTTTCAATGGTACTTATCGTTTTATCAAACCTTTAATTTTACTTAACTAATCAACTTTTAAGCGGGTGAGAAAATGGCACAGAATTATGATTTTGATACCTTCACCGTCGGCAATGTAAGCCCCCGCCGCGATGAAGAACGGTCTCGCAACTCACGTCAACGTGTCGATAAAGCGGAGACGGTATCTGAAAACAGAAAAACAGTGTTCGGCGGTAAAATCAGCTTTTTGCAAAAGGGAAAGCTTGATATTGCCTTTCTTGCCCTTGTAGTCTTGCTTATGGCGATTGGCCTTTTGTGCCTCTTTTCGTCAAGCTATGCCTACGCACTTCAAAACTACGACGATTCCTATCACTTTATTAAGAAACAAGCGATATTTACTGTTCTCGGATTTATAGGAATGTACCTTGCGTCACGCGTAAATTATCATGTTTACCGTCGCTTTGCGTGGGCGATTTACGGCGTAACGATAGTAATGCTCGTCGTTGTACTAATAATCCCTCCCATAAGCGAGGACTTAAATTTCCATCGTTGGCTTTATATCGGCTCGTTCAGCTTTCAGCCATCGGAAATAGCTAAGTTTTCTATAATTCTTTTGTTTTCTCATCTTATCGCAAAATACTATAATACAAAGATGAAAGAGGTTAAATTCGGAATATTCGGACTTGCGGGACTGCTTGCGGCTTTTTGCGGCTTAGTTGTTGTCGAAACCCATCTTTCCGCAACCCTGCTTATATTCTCAATCGGCGCCTCGTTAATGGTAATCGGCGGAATAAAGCTCCGCTACGTTTTCGGCGCTCTTGCAATTGGCGGCGGCGGAGCGGTTGCCGCAATAAGCCTTATCGGCTACGGCGGAGACCGTATTACAAGCTGGCTTGACCCATGGTCAGACGCACAGGGCGTCGGCTGGCAGATTATCCAGTCGCTTATTTCAATCGGCAGCGGTGGATTTTTCGGCCGAGGACTCGGCGAATCGCGCCAAAAATATTTGTGGGTACCCGAACCGCACAATGACTTCATTTTTGCTATCGTCTGCGAGGAACTCGGCTTTATCGGAGCTATAATTATTATCGGACTTTTCGTTGCGCTTATTTGGCGCGGCTTTATCGTAGCAATGCGTGCCCCCGATAAATTCGGCACTTTAATGGCAATCGGACTTACCTTACAGGTTGGACTTCAAGCGGCACTTAACATCATGGTAGTAACCAATACAATTCCCAACACGGGCATAAGCCTCCCGTTTTTCAGTTACGGAGGCACGGCGCTCGTAATGCTGTTGACGCAGATGGGAATAGTGCTGTCAATTTCAAGAGCAAGTTCGGTAACCAAAACCTAATGCATTAGTAAAAGTCAGAGGAGATATAGAAAATGAAAGTATTGTTTTCGGGCGGCGGAACAGCAGGACATATTAACCCCGCTATTGCCGTTGCAGGTTATATAAAAGAAAAACAACCCGACGCCGAGCTTTGCTATATCGGCAAAAAGGGAGGCATGGAATCCCGCCTTGTCCCCAACGCGGGAATCGAGTTTCACTCAATCGACGTCGAGGGATTTCAACGTAAAATAAACTTTACCAACATAAAACGCAATATTTCAGCCATAACAAAATTAGGTGCGGCATCAAAGAACGCAAAAAAACTCCTTTTAGAGCTTAAACCCGATGTTGTTATGGGTACGGGCGGATATGTAAGCGGCCCCGTTTTACGCCAGGCGGCTAAACTCGGCATAAAATGCTGTATTCACGAACAAAATGCCTTTGCGGGCGTTGCAAATAAGATGTTAGCCCCGAAGGTTGACGCCGTGATGCTCGCCATGCCTGAGGCTGAAAAATATTTTGACGCTAAAAACAAACCGATTGTAACCGGTAACCCTGTTCGTACCTCGGTAATTTCCATGACAAAGGAAAAGGCAAGGGAAATACTCGGACTTGATAATCGTCCCATGATTTTGTCGTTCGGCGGCTCGCTGGGAGCACGCCGTATAAACGAAACGGTTGCCGACGTTATCGCATGGCACTGGAAAAGCGGCGATATAGTTCACTATCACGCAACGGGAAAATTCGGTACCGAGCTTATGCCCGAGCTTCTTAAAGAAAAGGGCGTCGACATGGATGCCGAAAATATCCATGTTACCGAATATATTGACAACATGGACGTTTTGCTTGCCGCCGCGGACCTTGTAATTTGCCGTTCCGGAGCAATTACGATAAGCGAGCTTGCCGTTCAAGGTAAGCCCTCTGTGCTTATTCCGTCGCCCAATGTTGCCGAAAATCACCAATATCATAACGCCATGACCCTTGTATCAAAGGGCGGCGCCGAAATAATTGAAGAAAAAGATTTATCGGGCGAAAAACTTACCGATGTTGTAAGCGGTCTTATTACCGATAAGGCTAAGCTTGATAAAATGAGCGAAAACGCAAAAAAATGCGCTATCTTTGACACCAACGAAAGAATTTATAAGGTAATTTGCGACCTTTACAATTCTAAGTAAGTAGCATAAATTCTATTACCGCATAAACTGGGTGTGTATACCAGTGAAAGGGTGCGGTAAAATGACAGAATATATTATAAACGGCAAAAATCGTTTAACGGGCAAGCTAAAATTACAGGGGTCAAAGAATGCATCGCTCCCTGTACTTGCGGCGACCTTGCTTACGCGTTCCAAATGCGTGATACATAACTGTCCGGACTTAAGCGACGTAAGACAGTCGCTGAATATTTTAACGGCGCTCGGTTGTGACTGTACATACGAGGACAACACCGCCGTAATTGATTCAACAAATGCGTTCGGCACCGAGATAAACGAACAACTTATGTGCGCAATGCGTTCGTCTATAATTTTTCTCGGCGCAATTTTATCCGCCAACGGAAAAGCTACCGTTTCGCGACCGGGCGGCTGTGAATTAGGGCCGCGACCTATTGATTTACATCTTTCGTCACTACGGAAAATGGGCGCCGAGATATCCGATTATCACGGTAAGCTTGAATGTGAGGCAAAAAACGGACTTGTCGGCTGTGAAATTGTGTTGCCCA
>JBGVDX010000226.1:0-1318 GCA_045119575.1 Acutalibacteraceae bacterium | reverse complement strand
TCAACCGATACGACGATAGGAAGCTGTTTATATTTACGGCAAACCTCAAAGTCGTCAACACCGAAACCGGGGGCGGTATGAACGCAACCGGTACCGCTTTCAAGCGTTACATGGTCTCCGACGATAACAAGAGATTCTCTGTCAAGGAAGGGGTGCTGGGTTGTCATTAACTCAAGCTCGACGCCGTTGATAGTTCCTACGGTTTCGTATTCTTCGATTTTAGCGGCTTTAAGCGCGTTAGCGGCAAGGTCGGTTGCCATAACGTAATATTCGCCGTTCGCTTTAATGAGGCTGTATTCGTAGTTCGGACCTACGCAGATAGCTACGTTACCGGGCAAAGTCCATGTTGTAGTTGTCCAAATAACGAAATAAGTATTGTCAAGGTCGGCGCCAAGAGCGGCAAGCTTGCCGAAATCGTCCTTAACCTTGAATTTAACGTAAATTGAATGGCACGGATCCTCGGCATATTCAATTTCAGCCTCGGCAAGGGCGGTTTGACATTCGGGACACCAGTAAACGGGTTTAAGTCCCTTGTAAATATAGCCCTTTGTTGCCATTTCGCCGAAAATTTCAACCTGCTTAGCTACAAATTCGGGTTTTAAGGTTAAATACGGGTTATCCCATTCGCCCAAAACGCCGAGACGCTTAAACTGGTCGCGTTGGTCATCAACAAAGCCCAAAGCGAATTCGCGGCACATTTTGCGCAGCTCCAAAGCAGAAATTTGGGTTGCGTTTCCTACGCCGGCGGCCTTTCTTGCCTTAAGCTCGGTCGGCAAACCGTGGGTATCGTAGCCGGGAACATACGGGGTGTAGTATCCCGACATGCTTTTATACTTAATAACAAAGTCCTTTAAAACCTTGTTAAGCGCGGTTCCCAAATGGATTTTTCCGTTAGCATAGGGAGGGCCGTCGTGTAAAATATAGCTCGGCTTACCTTCGTTACGGGCAAGCATTTTGTTGTATAAATCGGATTCCTCCCACTGGGCAAGAGCTTGGGGCTCTCTTTCGGGAAGTCCTGCACGCATCGGAAATTCGGTTACGGGCAGATTAAGAGTTTTGTTGTAATCCTGTGCCATTTTAGTTTAAACTACCTTTCCTCAAGTAAATCATTCTTCCGCATCTAATGCGGCGCCGTCAAAAATAAAAGTCGGCTTTTTATCGTCATCTTCGTCCTCTTCTTCAAGGTCGAAAAGGTCAACCGTTTCGATTTCTTCTAATTCAGTTTGGCCATCTTTCCCGTCGATTAAACCGTCAGGTTCGTCGTCAGGGTCGTCGTCAGACTCATCCTCTTCTTCGGTTTCGTCCTCTTCGTCATCAT
>JBGVDX010000225.1:0-7384 GCA_045119575.1 Acutalibacteraceae bacterium | reverse complement strand
GATGTCCGCCTTTGACGGTTCGCCTTTAAACTCCGACGCGTCAACAACAAGCATAGCGGCGTCAACGTCGCTTACCGAATCCTCAATCGCTTTTACCATTGTCTGGCCAAGCACGTTTCTCGGCTTATGAAGTCCCGGCGTGTCGATAAAAACAAGCTGGGTCTCGCCCTCGGTTAAAACGCCCATAATGCGGTTACGGGTAGTTTGGGGTTTGTCGGAAACGATAGCAACCTTTTGTCCCAAAATTCGGTTCATTACAGATGATTTACCGACGTTCGGTTTTCCTACAATGGCGATAAATGCGCCTTTAGTTTTTTCGTTCATTATTTTTCTCCGTTCAGAAAATTCATATACCCTTATTATACAATAAATAATCCGCCACGGCAAGCCATAGCGGAGTTATAAATAAATTATCTTGTTAGCCCGAGTACGGTCATAACCTCTTCCTCGGTTTTACGCATAAGCGCAGCCTCGTCGCCGCCGTTTACGTGGTCAAAGCCCAGCAAATGAAGCATAGAATGGACGGTTAAATAGGCCAACTCCCTTTCAAAAGAATGGCCGTATTCCTCCGACTGCGCAACGGCGTGTTCGACCGAAATCACAACGTCGCCAAGAGAATATGCCCCCGTTTCGGGGTTAAGGTCGTATTCGCCGTCCTCGCCGAGAGGGAAAGAAAGCACGTCGGTTGATTTGTCAATGCTTCTAAACTCGTTATTAAGCTTCTTAATCTCAGCGTCATCAACAAAGGTAACAACAACCTCGGCAAGGTCGGAAAAACCTTGATTATCAAGCACGGCGGCACACGAAAGGCGTATAAGCTTACGCATTTCGGCGGTTACCTTTACCGCTTTTTGACGATTTTGTACAGTAACCTTAACCTTTGCCATGGTTTTTGCTCCTTTTTTGTTCCTCGTATTTGTCGTACGCTTTGACTATCCTTTGCACAAGCTGATGCCTTACAACGTCCTTTTGCGTGAACTTTATTATCTCAATATCTTCTACTCCCTTTAGCACGTGAGCCGCTTCGACAAGCCCCGATTTGCGGCTGTCGGGGAGGTCGATTTGGGTTATATCGCCCGTAACGACCATTTTTGAGTTAAAGCCGAGTCGGGTTAAAAACATTTTCATTTGTTCGGGAGTTGTGTTTTGCGCTTCGTCAAGGATAATAAAGCTGTCGTCAAGGGTTCGGCCGCGCATATACGCAAGCGGCGCAACCTCGATATTTCCTCTTTCCTGATACCGAGCAAAGCTTTCGGCGCCGAGCATATCAAAAAGAGCGTCATAAATCGGTCTTAAATAAGGGTCAACCTTTTGCTGTAAATCGCCGGGGAGAAAACCGAGCTTTTCGCCCGCTTCAACGGCCGGTCGGGTTATAATAATTCGGTTTACGGCGTGTTCACGGAAAGCGGCTACAGCCTCAGCAACGGCAAGGTAGGTTTTGCCCGTACCTGCGGGGCCGATTGACACAACTATTGTGTTGCGGCGGATAGCCTCAACGTATTTTTGCTGTCCCAACGTTTTCGGTTTAATCGGTTTTCCCTTTGACGTGATACAAATACAGTCTCCGCCGAGTTTTGTAAGCTCGCCCGCGTTGCCCTCGTCCGAAAGCGAAATTGCGTAGCGGATATTTTGCTCATTCAGGTTTTCTCCCTTAGACGCAAGGGAAAGCAACGCCGACACTGCAGCACAAGCACGTGCAACGCTTTCGGTTTCGCCCGAAACCTTTAATTCGCTGCCGCGCAGGATTATCGAGACGCCGTATTCCTTTTCAAGAATTTTGATATTTTCATCAAAGCTGCCGAATAAGTTAACCGCATAATCAAGGCGGTCAATATTAATTGACTGTTCCGTAATTTTCACTCCCGTACCTTTTGTTTTCCTTAGTATAGCACACTTTTTTATTAATTAAAAGCGGTAATTAATTTATTTATCAGTCGACTATAATAAGCGGAGACTCAATCGCTATATTTTCCTCGCAAACATAGCTTGCCGTTAAAATTACATAGCCGTCCTTTTCGGTAAAGCTAAGTTTTTTATCCTTTACTGTTATGCCGTCAAGTTGGCTTTTTTCAAGGGCTTTAAGCTCGTTTTTTGCGTTTTCCTTTGCCTTTTCGGAGGTTAGCTTTACTTTGGTTTTATCAACCTCGTAAAATTGAGCCGTAACAATCGACAACGGCAGCTCCATATCCCCCGACATAAGAGTTGTTTTGTTAGCTGACGAGGTATAATCATACCGCTCGGAGCCGAGATAAAGCGGAATTTCAAGCCCGAAAATTTCAAAAACCCGCTTTGTTTTAACCTTTCCCGTCGGCACCGACCGGATAACCGTAAGGGGCGATTTTACCGTAATTTCTCTTGTCGTTTCGGCGTATATTTCGCCCATAGAGTGGCGTATAACCGTGCTTTGGTCGCCGTATTCAACCGTACCCATAGCAAGCAAATCGCCTTTTCTTACGGCGTCGCCGACCTTAACGGCGGCGCTCCCTTTTTTTATAAAAACCGAGGTTATTATGCCGTCCCTTGTTGCGACAAGGTTACACGGCGTATCGTCGGAAACGGTTTCGGGCTCAAGGCGTTCGCGCACGTCAAGGGTTATTCGGCTGCCCTCAATATTAATCGCCGCCCACGACAATTCAGACAGCTCGACAAGCAATGTCGGGCGCAGGTTATCGGGGTCTATATCGGACAGCTTTGCGCCGCTTTTTATACCGATTTTTTCGGCGGCTCTTATTATCGTTTGGGTGTCGGTTTTTTCGTTTCCGCTTACCTCAACCGACCAAACAAATTTCGGCATAACCGTTAAAAACGCGATAAACAGCGCAAGGCCGACCATAAGCCCTTTTCGGTGCTTGTATCGGTTATAAATAAACGGGGCGCCTTTTCTGCGTTTTATTTTAAGCCTTGTACCGCTTTTTCGCCTAAACCGACGCACATAACGGTAATCCCTTGCAAACATTGAACAGGAAAGGGCTTTGCCGTTTCGCGAAACGTTCCATACGGTAATCCCGTTAGCGGCGCAAAGATTTAAAAAGCGTTCGGGGTAGTCTCCGCTTATAGTTACCCTTACATAGCCGAGAATAAAGCGAACAATTTTTATAAAAACCATTTTAGCACCCTACATTTCAAATTCAATATTAAGTATAAACCCCGCCACAACCGCCGTTGTGTCGCTAAGCGACCTTATTTCAAGCCCTCTGCCAACGAATTTTACTATGCCGTTGCCTGCATTTATTCGAATACATTCGTCGCTGTACTCCAAAAGCCCGCGGCAACCGTCTACAAGCGCCTCGCGGTTTCCCGAAAGCTGCATGTTACAGGTTTTGGACATTGTACCCGGCGGCATTTCAAGCGCTCTGCCTATGTATTCAGCGGCTTTGCTGCCTTTTTTCCGTGCCATTAAAACACCTCCGCAATCTATATAATGTTATGTTTTTTCGACTATAAAAATACTTAAATGCATATATATTACGGGTGGTTTTATGATAAAAAAGCTTATGCCGATTTTAATTTCGGTCGGCGGAACGGTTACGCTTATTTTATGCGGCGCCGATATTTCGGCGGGGATACGTTGCGGACTTTCGGTTTGCGGAGAGGTTGTTATTCCGTCGCTTTTTCCGTTTATGGTTATGGCAAATTTTATATCGGCGTCGGGTGCGGCGAATCGCATAGCAAAATGGCTTTCATATATTACTAAGCCGATTTTTAGGCTTCCTGAATGCGCCGCAACGCCGATATTTTTATCGTACATTTCGGGGTATCCGATTGGGGCGGCTATGGCAAAGCGCCTTTTTGATAACGGCGAAATCGGCAAGCGTGACGCCGAAAGAATGTTAACCTTTACGGTTAACTCGTCGCCGGCCATGGCCATATTTGCGGTAGGTGTAGGCATGTTCGGGTCGCGTGAAATCGGTTTTTTGATTTTCGGCGTGCACGTAATTGCCTCGGTTTTGACCGGTTTAATTTTTACACGGCTTTTTATAAAAAACGATAATTCCATGTCGGCTCCAATTAAAAATAACGCAGCAAAAAGCAATTTAGCCGACGCATTTGTCGGCGCGGTAAGCGACGCGTCAATTTCCATGCTCGGTATTTGCGGTTGCGTAATACTATTTGCGGGAATTACGCGAAGCTTTGATAATTTTAAATGGTCAGCTATGTTGCTTGAGGTTACGGTCGGGTGTAAGTACGCCACCCGTTACGGATTACCGACCGTTTCGGCGGTGCTCGGTTTCGGCGGTGTTTCGGTTGTAATGCAAATTTTAACCTTATCAAAAGGGTTAATCAGACCGCATATTCTTGTTTTAAGCCGTGTTGTGCACGCGGCGATTGCGTTTTTCCTTTGCAAGGCGGCGTTGTTTATACTGCCCGACAGGATTATTTCGGTTTGGTCAACGGGAGTGCCGAATACCGTTGTTGCAGTTAATGTTACGGCTCCGGTTTCGGCGGCGCTGCTGCTTTTAAGCGTGGTTATAATGGCAAGCGCAAAAAAGGCAGAAAATTAGGGCTTTCCATTTCCGTAAAAATGATATATAATGAGGTTAATGTCATTTAGGCGGTGATTTAAAGTGAAAATGTCGAAAAATATTGCGAAGGAATGTAAAATTTGCGTCGTGGGAAGAATGTCCCCCGACGGCATGTCTATTCTTTGCCCTAAAAAAGGCATTATGAACCCTGAGGATAAATGTTTTCATTTTAAATATGACCCGCTAAAACGTATTCCCAAAAAGAAACCGAAATTACAGGAACACAACGCCGACGAATTTAAGCTTTAACGGCAAAATAGAATGTTCAACCGTTGGATGCAACGCTCAACAAGGGATTTAATGTTTAACAGCAGCATACAATGCATAACAGTTGGATTTAATGTTTAGCCGCTTAAATTTTGTCCTTTACAATAAAACGCATAAGCCTACCGAAATTTCAGTAGGCTTATTTTTATGCACATATTCGGGCACGCACAAAAAGTTCTCAGACACGCACAAAAAGGTCTCAAACACGTACAAAAAGGTCGCAGACACGTATAAAAAGGTCGCAGAGCAGTTACGCTTTGCGACCTTTAGTTTTAAGTTATAAGATAACTTATGCTACTGCTACCTTGCGGACGGTAACAAGAACGGTACCGGCTGCAACAATGACAGCAAGAATGATGAAGAGAGAGGTAGAAGCATCGCCTGTGCTTGCGCTACCGGAAGAGCCGCCGGTAGATACGCCGGAAACGCCGCCTGAACCCGGAGACATGACAAGTGTTGATACTGAACATGAACCGTCGGGGCCGTAGTTGCCGGCTGCAGTAAGGCTAATATGTGTGCTTTCGAAATCCCAATCGTCAACCTGGAACGCGGTAACTTCCTCACCTGTTGCGGCGGAAACAAACTTACACTGGGTAAGGGTTCCGTCCTTGGATTCGTTACAAGTTAAGGAAATAATGCCGTTTTCAAAGCTTACGGTCCATTTACCGGAGATTGAGTAACCGCCGGCGTTACCACGGTCAACTGTACCGAGGAGGACGTCTTGGTAGTAAAGCTCGGCTACGCACTTGCTGTCGCCGGCCTTATCGTTACCTACTTTAAGGGTGATATCTCCAATAGCCATGGAGTATTTTTCACCGTAGTAGTTGGTAAATCCGTTTGTTCTCCAGAAGCCGGTGGCTACCGAGAAGGAGTTACCGAGGTTGTAAGGAGCGGTAGTTGTGATGGTCGGCATGTCTCTTCCGGTTGCGTGGAGAGCGCCGTCTCTAATGCTACCTGTGTTGCCCTTGAAGTTTTCGGTATCGAACTTCTCGAAGGAGATTGTTTTGTCAAGGTTGATTACGGTCGGGTCAACCGGCTTAATGTTGAGGTAAGGAATGTAGCTGCCCTGACCGCTTACTCCGATTGTAACGTAAGCTACGTTGAAGTAGTAATCCTTGCTAATATCGAAGGTGGTTACTTCCTTGCCCGAAGATTTGGAAACAAAGGCAAGAGCCTTGTCATTTTTGTAAACGGTAATCTTGCCGAATTTGTTTTCGATATTGTAGGTGCCGATTGCAGAGTTGTAATCTTCGGTGAAGTCAACTACGCCGAGGACGTTACCCTGATAATAAAGCTTGCCCTGGTAAATGCCGAGAGTGTTGTTATACTCAACAACAAACTCAAGACTGTTGGAGATGTCGCCGCCGATTTTAACGCTGAACTTGTCGTCGGTAGTAGAGCCTACTTCAACATTCTTTGCATATGTCGCCTCTACATTGAACAATGTACCAAGGCGGAGCGGAGCAATGGTTCTGATTGTAGCAGATGTCTCGGACTGAGTTGCGGGGTCATGCTGAACATAGAGATAACCGTTGGCGTCGATGTATGATGTTCCGGCGTCGTTAGCATCGTCGGGGTTAGCACTTCTAAAGTCGTCCTTGTTGAAGGAGCCGTTCCACTTAAGAGCCTTTGAAACAGCGGTGAATTGGTCACCGGTGCCGCGGGGGTCATCGCTTTCAAGCGGGAGTACGGTAAAGGTAGCCATTACAAGATTGTTGATTCTGCCGTTGGTGTCATCTTCAATCTGTTGGCCGATAATCATCCAAAGACCCGGCTGGGTAAGCTCGAAGGGGTCGCTTGAGTAAGCGTTGGAGTTACCGTAACCGGCCTGTGCCCAACCCATTTCCTTGTTGCCCGATTCGGTAACAAGGATATATTTTGCGTTAAAGATTTTACCGGTATGAACCTTGCCGTATACGTCGGTATAATCAAAGGTATTGTTGTTCCAGTAGCCGCCGTTTACAAGCTTATCGGTTACATAGAATACGTTGTTGCAGTCCTCGCTGAAAGAGAGGTACTGACCGAGATAGCTGCTCGGAGTGTCAACGTAATACTTGATTTCTCGGGGCTGATAAGCATAGAGATGATCGTCGATGTTATCATACTTGCCCTTGGAGTTTGTGAATTTCTCGTTGAGTTTGTTTTCGGTAGGTGTTGCGGTTACAACGAAGGTACCGAGGTAAACAGATGTAACCGTGCTACCGGTCTTAACGTTACCGTAAACAGCATATGTACCGGTCTTTTCCAAGGTAACAATGGGTTTGCCGAGGTTTTCGGGTTTGTTAACGTCGAAGCCTTCGCCGTAGCCGGTTTCGGGCTCTACAAACTTGTCATCTTGGCCGAATGTACCGGGAACATAACCGTTGTAGCCGGAAGCCTCGCCCTTTACGCCGTAAAGATAGATGTCCTCAACGGTGCCCTGGTAGGTCTTGCCGCCCTTGCGGTACTCGAAAAGGTAGTTTGTCCAAAGAGTTTCAATGTAGATAGAGTCGGAAACGTGAATTTCCATAACGTCGGTACCTACATAGTCGCAGAATTTACCGGTTGTATCGTTTACAACAAGGTTAACCTTTTGCTTCTGGTAGTAGAAAGCG
>JBGVDX010000224.1:0-4174 GCA_045119575.1 Acutalibacteraceae bacterium | reverse complement strand
TTGCTCATTTTGCAACGGAGTTTTTGTTTTAGTTGTTTTCTATAACATCTTTCATGGTGTAAAGACCTTTTTCCTTGCCTGCCATGAAAATTGCGGCTTTAACGGCTCCTACTGCGAACACTTCTTTAGAACGTGCCGAGTGGCTTAAGGTGACTATCTCGTCTTTTCCTGCGAAAATAACCTCGTGTTCGCCGACTATCGTACCGCCGCGAATTGCGTGCATACCGATTTCCTTTTTCGGTCTCTGCTTGCGCTCGCTATGACGGTCATATGTCAGCTCATAGTTGTTATCTAATTGCTCGTTAACGGCGTTTGCAAGCATGATTGCCGTACCGCTTGGAGCGTCGATTTTAAGGTTGTGATGAGCCTCTACAATTTCGATATCAAAGCCGTCGGCAAGAACGTCGGTCGCCTTTTTAACAAGGTCAACTAAAAGGTTTATGCCGAGCGACATATTGAACGAAAAGAAAATGGGGTACTTTTGCGCCGCCTCATAAATAAGAGAGGTTTGCTTTTCGTCGAAGCCGGTTGTTGCGATAACGGCCGGCATATTTGTGTCGGCGACGAAACCAAGCAAAGAGGTCAGCACCGAAGGGTGAGAAAAGTCAATAATAACGTCGGCTTCGCATTTAATATCCGAAAACGATGAAAAAACCGGATAGCTTGATAAAATGACCGTGTCCTTGTCAACGCCTGCGACGATTTCGCAGTCGTCACGTCCGTCGACAATGCTTGTTATAAAACGGCCCATTTTACCGTTACAACCGCTTAAAATTATGCGTGTCATGTTGTTTCTCACGTCCTGAAAACTTTTATTTTAGAAGTCCAACCTTTACCATTTCGGCTTTGAGCGCCTCGTGTGCGCTGTCGCTCATTTTGATAAGCGGTAAACGGCATTCGCCGACCTCGTAACCCATGATGTTAAAGGCCTCTTTAACGGGGATAGGATTAACGTCGGAGAAAAGAGCGTCGATAAGCGGCAAATACTTAAGCTGAAGCTCTGCTGCTGCCTTGAAATCACCGTCAAGAGCGTGCTGACAAATGTCGTGAGCTTCCTTGGGACATACGTTGGAAAGAACCGAAATAACGCCGATACCGCCGAGCGACATAATCGGAACAATTTGGTCGTCGTTGCCCGAATAAATCATAAGGTCGTCGCCGCAAAGGTGAGCGATTTTGGCTACGGCGGAAATATCGCCGCTTGCTTCCTTTGTAGCAACAATGTTCTCAATCTTTGAAAGAACCTTGTAGGTTTCGGGCTTGATGTTAACGCCCGTGCGGGAAGGAACGTTATAAAGTATTATCGGCAGAGAGGTACATTCGGCAATTTTTGTGAAATGCGCGATAAGACCTGCCTGTGAGGTTTTGTTGTAGTAAGGTGTAACAACCAAAAGTCCGTCAACGCCTGCTTCTTCGGCAAGCTCAACGGTTTTGATTGCAAAGGCTGTGTCGTTGCTGCCGGCGCCGGCAATAACCGGAACTCTGCCTGCCGCAAATTCAACGGTTTTTCTGATAACCTCAATGTGCTCATCAAGGTCGAGGGTAGCGGCTTCACCGGTAGTACCGCAAGCAACTATAGCGTCGGTACCGCCTTCAATTTGCTGTTCGACAAGCTCTTTAAGCTTACCGTAATTAACCGAGCCGTCCTCATTCATAGGAGTTACGAGTGCAACAGCGGCACCCTTGAATATAACCTTTTTCATCGCTTATAATCCTCCTTAAAAATTATCAGTCAAGATATCCTAATGCACACAAGAGTTCAGCCATGAGAACACCGCCGCCTGCCGCACCGCGAAGGGTGTTGTGGGAAAGGCAAACGAACTTGTAATCATACTGTGTATCCTCGCGGAGACGGCCCGTTGAAACGGCCATGCCTCCTTCAAGGTCACGGTGAAGCTTAGACTGGGGCATGTTATCCTCGGTAAAATAGTGGATAAATTGCTTCGGAGCGCTCGGCAAATTAAGCTCCTGCGGAAGGCCGGAGAACTTATTCCAAATGTCGATAATCTGCTCCTTGGTCGGCTTTTTCTCAAAGTTTACGAATACAGCGGCGGTGTGACCGTCGGAAACGGGTACACGTAAGCACTGCGCCGTAAATGCGGGGGAGGTAGCGTCAACGATTTTGTCACCTTCGATTTTACCCCAAATTTTAAGCGGTTCTTTTTCGGATTTTTCTTCTTCTCCGCCGATGTAGGGGATAACGTTATCTACCATTTCGGGCCATGTGTCGAAGGTTTTACCTGCGCCTGAAATAGCCTGATATGTGCAAACAAGAACGTTCTTGACGCCGAACTCAGCGTCAAGCGGGAAAAGCGCGGGAACATAGCTCTGGAGCGAACAGTTGGACTTAACCGCGATAAATCCGCGTTTTGTACCAAGACGCTTTCTCTGCGCCTCAATGATTTTTGCGTGGTCGGGGTTAAGTTCGGGAATAATCATCGGCACGTCATCGGTGTGACGGTTAGCCGAGTTGTTGGACATAATCGGGCATTCAGCCTTGGCGTATTTTTCTTCAAGAGCTTTGATTTCGTCCTTTTTCATATCAACGGCGCAAAAAGCGAAGTCGACCAAACCTGCGATGGTTTCAACGTCAGCCTCTGCGTTATGAACGGTCATAGCCTTAACCTTGTCGGAAAGCTCGGTTTTCATCTTCCATCTGCCGCCGAGAGCTTCTTCATAAGTTTTACCTGCGGAACGAGGACTGGCAGCAAGAGCGGCAAGCTCAAACCACGGATGATTTTCGAGCAGAGTGATTAAACGCTGTCCGACCATGCCGGTTGCGCCGATAACTGCAACCTTGTACTTTTTCATATTATTTTCCTCCATTCGGTAGCCGCACCAAAAAATCGTTGAAAACCGAACGCCTATCTTATATAATAATAAACGTGCGACAAAGGTGTTCCTTGTCGAGGTGACGATTATTACTGAAAATAAAAGCTGGCTACATCTATATATACTTTGACAATTTTATCATTTATGAGCCCTGTTGTCAAATCATTTTAATAAAAAATATGCTGTTAACCGTATAAATGTTTATTGGAGATAAAATTAATGAAAAAATCCGATTTTTATTATGCTTTACCCGAGGAGCTTATCGCCCAAACTCCCGTTGAGCCAAGAAACTCCTCCCGACTTATGGCTATCGACCGTAAAAGCGGAGATATTTCCCACCGTCATTTTTACGACCTTGCCGATTACCTTAAAAAAGGCGACTGTCTTATTTTGAACGATACCCGTGTTTTACCCGCGCGTATTTTCGGCGTTAAAAATGACACAGGTGCCGTTGTTGAGTTTGTCCTGCTCGCCCAAAAAGAAAATATGGTTTGGGAATGTCTTGCCGGCCCCGGCCGAAGAGCGAAACCGGGCGCCTGTTTTTCTTTCGGAGAGGGTATTTTAAGGGGAGAGGTGCTTGACGTTATTGACGGCGGCAACCGCCTTGTAAAATTTGAATGTGACGGCGTGTTTTTTGATGTTCTTGACCGAGTTGGTCAAATGCCGCTCCCGCCTTATATTCACGAAAAACTTAACGATAAGGAACGTTACCAAACGGTTTATTCAAAGGAACTCGGCTCTGCCGCCGCGCCTACTGCGGGACTGCATTTTACGCCGCAAATGCTTAATGAACTTAAAGCGAACGGCATAAATATCGGCTACGTAACTCTTCATGTCGGGCTCGGTACATTCCGCCCCGTAAAAGAAGACGACGTAACTAAACATAAAATGCACACAGAGCATTATTTTATGCCCTCCGAAACTGCTCGCCTTATTAACGAAACCAAGAAAAACGGAGGCAGAGTAATTTGCGTCGGTACAACGGGTTGCCGCACGGTTGAAAGCGTTTTCTCTTTCCTTGCCCGTGATAACGACCCCGATGTTGCGTATATTGAAAAGGACGGAAAGAGCAGTATGCTTTTGCCCGAAAACCGCGATTTTTCGGGAGATACCGATATTTTCATTTATCCCGGATACGAGTTTAAATGTATGGACGGACTTATTACCAATTTTCACTTGCCCGAAAGTACGCTTATAATGCTTGTGTCGGCGTTCCTCGGCTACGATAAAACGATGAACGCATATAAAACCGCCGTGGACGAGAGATACAGATTTTTCTCGTTCGGCGACGCCATGATAATTATTTAAATTTACGACTTTATGTAAATCAGTGCAACAATAA
>JBGVDX010000223.1:0-1162 GCA_045119575.1 Acutalibacteraceae bacterium | reverse complement strand
GGAGCTTGTCGAGCTCGGGCTCGATTTTGTCAGCGGGACGGCAGTCGATAGGCTCGTCGTCGCCGATAATCTTTTTGCGGAACTCGGGGTCGATTTCGACCGGAGTATGACCGTATTCGCCGCGAACAAGTCCCTTAAATTCGTTGGTAACCATCTTGTAGCGTTCGCCCATAATAACGTTGTAAACGGCCTGTGTGCCTACAATTTGGCTGGACGGAGTAACAAGCGGGGGATAACCGCAGTCTTTACGAACTTTCGGTACTTCTTCAAGCACTTGGGTGAGCTGGTCCTCTTTTCCGGCCTGCTTAAGCTGGGAAACGAGGTTGGAAAGCATGCCGCCCGGTACCTGATAAATAAGGGCTTTAGCGTCAACGCCCATAACCTTGGTGCTGAGAAGTCCGCTGTTAAGGTATTCTTCCTTAAGACCTGCAAAATGCTTAGCGATTTCGTCAAGCTGTTCAATGTTAAGACCGGTATCGTACGGAGTACCTTCAAAAGCGGCAACCATTGACTCGGTTGCGGGGTGAGAGGTGCCCATAGCGAGGGGGGAAAGGGCAGTATCAACAACATCTGCGCCCGCCTCAACGGCTTTCATAAGAACCATGGAAGCAAGACCGGAGGTGTAATGCGAATGAACCTGAACGGGAACTTTAACCGTCTCCTTGATGGCCTTTACGAGGTCGTATGTGCCGTACGGAGTAAGCAATCCGGCCATATCCTTAATACAAATGGAGTCGGCGCCGGTTTCCTCAAGCTGTTTGGCGTAGTTGGTGTAGTATTCAAGGTCGAATACAGGGCCGGTTGTATAGGAAATAGCTGCCTGAACGTGAGCCTTTTCCTTTTGAGCGGCCTTAATAGCGGTTTGAAGATTGCGCGGGTCGTTAAGAGCGTCGAAAATACGCAAAATGTCGATACCGTTAGCAACCGATTTCTGTACAAGATATTCAACTACGTCGTCAGCATAGTGACGGTAGCCGAGCATGTTCTGTCCGCGGAAAAGCATTTGAAGCTTTGTGTTCGGACAATGCTTACGAATGGTACGAAGTCTTTCCCACGGGTCTTCGTCAAGAAAACGGAGACAAGCGTCGTAGGTAGCACCGCCCCAACATTCAAGAGAATGATAACCAATCTTGTCGAGCTTTTCGAGCACGGGAATCATCTG
>JBGVDX010000222.1:0-4914 GCA_045119575.1 Acutalibacteraceae bacterium | reverse complement strand
ATTTGGGCTTGCAAAAACTATGACGGTGACGTTATGTCCGACATGGTAGCTACCGCCTACGGTTCGCTCGCCATGATGACAAGCGTACTTGTTTCCCCCGACGGCATTTATGAATACGAAGCCGCTCACGGCACCGTTCAGCGTCATTACTACAAGCATTTAAAGGGCGAGGAAACCTCTACCAACTCGGTTGCTACCATTTTCGCTTGGTCAGGTGCGCTCAGAAAACGCGGCGAGCTTGACGGAAACAACCAGCTTGTCCACTACGCCGATATGCTTGAAAAAGCAACCATTGACACAATTGAAAACGGAATTATGACCGGCGACCTTTATTTGTTATCAAACCTTGAAAACAAGAAAAAGGTTAATACCGAACAATTCTTAATCGAAGTTAACGAAACTCTTAAAAATTTAATGTAATTACACAATAAATATCCTCCCGACATATAATATTTTAAAGCATTATGTCGGGAGGATTTTTTATGTGTTCAATTTGCGGATTTGCAGATTTTAATAATATAAGCAAATACGGTGAAAACCTTATACTAAGCATGGGAAGTAAAATGAAGCACCGAGGCCCTGACGCAACGGATGTTTATTGCGATAAGTTTGCGTCACTTCATCATAACCGACTTGCGGTAATGGACATCGAAAACGGACGGCAGCCTATGTCGGCGGAGTTTTGCGGCAAAAAGTATGTGATAATTTATAACGGCGAAATTTATAATACAGATGAATTAAAATCAAAAATTAAAAAAGAGTATAACATAAGCATGAAAACAAACTGCGACACCGAAACGGTTTTATGGACATATATTTTGTACAAAGAAAAATGCACCGAAATGTTAAACGGTATATTCGCATTTTGTGTGTACGATATTTACGAAAAATCGCTATTTTTAGCACGCGACAGATTCGGTATAAAACCTTTTTTCTATACCGAAAAAAGCGGAGCGCTGATTTTCGCCTCGGAAATTAAAGCAATACTCGCTCACCCCGAAATTAAATCGCAAATTGATTTAACGGGGTTATGGCAGTTATTATATTTATCGCCGGTTACGATTAACGGAAGCGGTATTTTTAAGGATATTAACGAGATTAAACCCGCGTATTGCGGAAAATTTGATAAAAACGGGCTTAAACTTTGGAGATACTGGAACCTTGAAGCAAAAGAGCTTAATATCTCAAAAAATGAAGCGGTTGAACATACAAGAGAGCTTGTTTGTGACGCCATAAAAAGCCAGCTTAAAAGCGACGTGCCGTTATGTGTATTTTTATCGGGAGGTCTTGATTCCTCGGTAATATCGGCGGTAACCTCGGAGCAATATTTAAACGAAGGAAGAACGCTATCATCATATTCATTTGAATACGAAGGTAACAAAAAAAGCTTTCAGTCTACCCTATTCCAGCCTCAAGGCGATGACGAATACGCGGTATATCTTGCGGATTTTTTGAAAACACGGCACACCGTATTAACCGCACCGACAAAAGCCGTTGCGAATTGTTTATATGAAGCTACCGAGGTGCGTGATTTCCCCGGTCAGGCGGATATTGACTCCTCCCTGCTTTATTTTTGCAGAGAAATTAAGAAAAAACACACCGTTGCAATTTCAGGCGAATGTTCCGACGAAATTTTCGGCGGTTATCCTTGGTTTTACCGTCCCGAAATGTTATACAAAGACTTTTTCCCTTGGATTCACGACCCTTACGCAAGAATTAAGCTATTCAATCCCGAAATAGTTAAAGCAGACGACGGATATAATTATATTTCATCGGTTTATAAAGACACGATTATCGCTTGCCCTGTTGTTGACGGTGAATCTGAGGACATGAGAACAGCAAGAATAGCTACTTGGCTGTCAGTAAACTATTTTATGACCTCATTGCTTGAAAGAAAAGACCGAATGAGTATGGCAAGCGGGCTTGAAGTGAGGGTACCGTTCGGCGACCACAGGATTCTTGAATATATTTTTAACGTTCCATGGTCAATAAAATTCGAAAACAATACGGAAAAAGCGTTGCTTCGTAATGCTATGAAAGATTATTTGCCCGAAAAAATCCTTTGGCGTAAAAAAAGCCCTTATCCGAAAACTCACAACCCTGAATACCTTAAGACAGTTTCAGAAATGCTCTCGGAGCGTCTCAAAAACAAAAACAGTATCCTTAATCAAATTATGGATAAAAGCGCTTTAAACAGCTTTTTAGACGGCGAAAACACAACTTGGTTCGGTCAGTTAATGTCAAAGCCACAGTTGATTGCTTGGATAATACAATTCGATTACTGGTTCGAAAAATATAATATTGATATTATATAAGAAAATCCCTATGACAATTTGTCATAGGGATTTTTACTTAATTAAAAAAGTGACATCTGCATTGAATCAGGCAGAAAATCAAGAACATGAAGTTCGGTAAGGGTATCAAGCACGCCTTTCGGTATACCTCCGTCAATTTGAAGGTCCTCTTTTGAAAGATAGTTGCCTTTTTTAGCGGCGTTGGCAATCATGATAGCGGCGTTTTCGCCGATACCGTCAATCGCAGAAAAAGGTAGACGGATTTTTCCGTCCTCAACAAGAAATTTAGTTGCGTCGGATTTATAAAAATCAATCGGTAAAAATTCAATTCCGCGAGCCATAAGCTCGTTGACAATTTGCAAAGTTGCAAATTGGGAATTATCTTTTGCCGACGCCTCCTTACCCTTAGCCTTTATAGCAAGCATTGCCGCTTTAACAGATTCACGGGAGGAAACAATACGCGCATTCATTTCTTCGCCACGGGCGCTGAAATATGCCGCATAATAAGCGACCGGCTGATGCACCTTGTACCAACCGAGGCGTAACGTGGAAATCATGTACGCCGCCGCATGAGCCTTCGGGAACATATACTTAATTTTGAAGCACGAATCAATATACCATTCGGGTACGCCGTGTTCGCGCATAGCGGTTATATGTTCCTCGGTAAGAAGCTTTTTAGCCTTGCCCTTTCGGGTGATTTCCATTATCTTAAACGCCATTTTGGGCGGTAACCCTTTATGAAGCAGATATGTCATAATGCTGTCACGGGTACCGATAACCTCAGAAATCGTACAAGTGCCGTCCTTAATAAGCTCTTGAGCATTACCGAGCCAAACGTCAGTTCCGTGGGACAATCCTGAAATTTGAAGCAGGTCGGAAAATGTTTTAGGTTGGGTTTCAAGCAACATTCCGCGCACAAAGTTCGTGCCTACCTCCGGCAAAGAAAGCGAGCCGGTTTGAGCATTAATTTCGTCGGCGTCATCAGTTAAAGCGAGGTCGGATTTCTTGATACCCAGCGCCTCCGTAGACGTAAACAAGCTCATAACCTCGGGGTCACTCATCGACACGTCCATAACCGGTATTCCCGTATAATCCTCAAGATACTTGTAAATTGTCGGTACATCGTGTCCGAGTATATCAAGCTTAAGAATTGTATCGTGGATTGAATGGAAGTCAAAATGAGTTGTTTTTGTGTCAGAATTAGCGTCATCGGCAGGATGCTGCACGGGACAGAAGTCGAAAATATCAAATTCTCTGGGTACAACTACCATTCCGCCGGGATGCTGACCGGTTGTACGTTTTATACCGGTACAGCCGATTTTAAGGCGCTCAATTTCAGCCTTATTCTTATAAATATCGCGTTCGTCGCAATATTTACGAACATAACCGTATGCCGTTTTTTCGGCAACCGTTGCAATCGTACCGGCCTTAAACACGTTTTCGCTGCCGAATAATGTTTCGGTAAATTTATGAGCATTTGACTGGTATTCGCCCGAAAAGTTAAGGTCAATATCGGGGGTTTTATCTCCGTCAAAGCCAAGGAAGGTCTCGAACGGTATATCATGACCGTCGCGGTTCATAGCAGTTCCGCAATCAGGGCAATCCTTTGGCGGTAAATCAAAGCCCGAGCCTACCGAGCCGTCGGTAATAAACTCGCTATGCTTACATTTCGGGCAAACATAGTGCGGCTCAAGCGGGTTAACCTCGGAAATGCCCGCCATAGTGGCTACAAACGACGAGCCTACCGAGCCTCTCGAACCGACAAGATATCCGTGTTCAACCGAATCAGCAACCAACTTTTGCGCCGTAACGTACATGATTGAAAATCCGTTTTTGATAATAGAGCCAAGCTCTTTATCAAGGCGTTTTTGAATAATTTCGGGCAACGGGTTGCCGTATACTTCCCTTGCCTTTGCATAAGTTACTTCCTGAATAATCTCGTCCGAACCGGGAATTGTCGGCGGGAAATTGCCCTCGGGCACCGGTCGGATATATTCAATCATGTCGGCGATAAGATTAGTGTTTTTAACAACTACTTCGTATGCCTTCTTTTCGCCAAGATAAGCAAAGTCGGCTAACATTTCTTCGGTTGTTTTAAAGTAAAGAGTAGCTTGGTTATCAACGTCTTTAAAACCTGCTCCCGCCTGCAAAATTGCGCGGTAGCTTGCGTCGGTTTTATCAAGAAAATGTACGTCTCCCGTTGCAACAACCGGTTTACCCAAACGGTCGGCAATCTTAATTATCGTTTTGTTTATATCGTTAAGCTTTGTTTCGTTGGGAACAATGCCTTCCCTAACCATAAACATATTGTTACCGTTCGGCTGAATTTCAAGGTAATCATAAAACGACGCAATATCAAGCAAATCGCCCCATTCACGACCTTGCAACACCGCTTGATAAAGCTCACCTTGTTCACAGGCGCTGCCGATAATAAGACCTTCGCGATATTTAACAAGCTCGCTTTTAGGAATTCTCGGCTTACGGTGGTAATAATCAAGATGGGCCATTGAAACAAGCTTATAAAGGTTTTTAAGACCGACAGAGTTGCGGGCAAGAATTATCATATGATGATATTTTATTCTTTTCGGGTCACCCCCGGCAAGCGCCGAGTTAAGCTCGC
>JBGVDX010000221.1:0-6083 GCA_045119575.1 Acutalibacteraceae bacterium | reverse complement strand
TAGCGTCGATTATTATATCGGCGACTTTTTCGTAAATAGGGGAGCGATAATCGTATAAATCCTTAAGCGTTTGCCCTTCTTCAAGCGTAATACCTCTTGTATCAAGATTCGAAATGCGGTTGCTGATTTCATCGAACGGATGTTTTAGGTATACGAGTTTTCCTTGGGATTTTAACTTTGCTACTCCGCGTGGGTTTAAAACCGCCGAACCGCCAGTTGCAATAATATGTCTTTCGCAATCAATTGTTTCAATTACATTGGCCTCAATTTCTAGAAAAGCGTTGTTTCCGAGTTCGTTAATCATCTCTTGCAACAGCTTGCCTGTTTTTTCTTGTATAAGCAGGTCGGTATCCAAAAATTTATAGCCAATAATCTTTGCCAAAACGACGCCCACTGTGCTTTTTCCGCAACCTGGCATACCGATAAGTACAATATTGTTCATAATTACTCCTACTTATTCATTGACTGTACAGCGAGCAAAATTCCCATTCGAGCGCTGTGGAAATTAAGTCCGCCTTGCATATATACCGCATAAGGTTCACGCAAAGGCGCGTCGCAGGAAAGTTCAATTGAAGCGCCGAGAGTAAATGCGCCCGCCGCCATTATTACGTCGCAGTTATATCCGGGCATAGCCCACGGCTCAGGCACAACGAATGAATCTATGGGCGAGCCCGATTGCATTCCGCAACAAAAATCGATTACCTTTTGCGGGTCGCCAAGAGTAACCGTTTGGATAATATCGGCACGTTTTGCGTTATATTTGGGATAGGTTTCATAGCCCATCACCTCTAAAAGTGCGGAGGCATAAACTGCGGTCTTAAGCGCCTCTCCAACAACATGAGGAGCGTTAAAAATACCCATATATAGTTCGCGGTTTGTATTCAAAGAAGCGCCGACTTCAGCTCCGATACCGGGTACGGTTAATCGGTTAGCGCATTGTTCAACAAGCTTAGTTTTGCCGGCAATATATCCGCCTGTGGGTGCAATTCCGCCGCCCGGGTTTTTAATTAACGAGCCCGCCATTACATCTGCACCGTGTGTAAGAGGCTCGTCACATTCTACGAACTCACCGTAGCAGTTGTCTACCATTACAATAGTTTCGGGAGAAATAGATTTTACGGTTGCGGCGATTTTTTCAATGTCGCATATGTTAAGAGGACGACGCACGGCATATCCGCATGAACGTTGAATATAAGCCATTTTGTAATGCTTTGATTTTAAAGCGTTTGCAATACCGTCAAGGTCAACTTCTCCGTCGATAAGGTCAACCTGTTCATAATTAATGCCGTATTCTCGGAGTGAGCCGTCGGTGACTTCATCAATGCCGATAACCCCTATAAGGGTATCATACGGACGACCTGTAACACAAAGCATTGTATCACCCGGGCGTAGCATACCGAAAAGGGCAACGGTAAGTGCATGGGTGCCACAAACAAAATTATGTCTTATAATTGCGCTTTCGGCGCCTACTGCGTCGGCAAAAACCTTGTCAAGAGTGTCTCTGCCTCTGTCTCCGTAGCCGTAGCCCGTGGAGCCCGAAAAATGAGCCTCGGAAACACCGTTTTTGATGAATGCGGAAAGCATTTTAGTTTGATTATACTCCGTTACTTCGTCGATTTCTTGAAATCGTTGTTTACATAACGCAAGAGCTTTCTTGTCGTATTCATAAATTTCATCACTAATCTTAAAAAAATTCTGTTTCATTTATTTCACCTTGTATGTAGCGAATTTTCCAATCTCGAAAAATCCGTTTTTTTCATAAAATTGCTTTGGCCCGTTTTTTTCAACTAAAGCAAATATTTTTTCACGGTTACAAGAAGCAATTATTTCGTGTAATATAACGCTTCCGTGACCTTTATTTTGGTTGCTTTTAGCAACACAAATGCCGCTTATTAATGCGCCTGAGCTTGATTTAAGGGCAACGGCACAGCCGTATTCTTTTTCAACCGCGGATGCACCGCCGTGGCGTATCCTGTGTGAAATATCGGTGTACCATGCACTGAAATAGGGCATAGTAAAATAAGTTGACATAATATTATACATGTTGCTAAATTCTACTTCATTTGCTGAGCGATTGTTATTTTCGGTATTATTAAATAACATAATAGCACCTTGCTCTGATTTTTCAAGTGCAAGTTCTTTTTCGCAAAAAACGTTTTTAGCGCCTATTGCCGATAAAAAATCTATAATTTCCTCAGTGCTTGAGTCGTCAATTAAACAGAGCGAAGCGTTGTTGTCCATTACCGAAATAATTGCAGTTACATCTCCGTCAATTTCTTGTTTGTAAAAACGCAAAAAATCGTATTTGCAGCCATATGACTCATATAACGACAATATTCGTATTGCCGACGGTATAATCGGTAAGGAATTCGGCAAATTATCCGTAAGCGAAATCATATTTCGTCACGTGCCATTAATTCAAATATCCCAAGGGCTATTTCTTTTACAGACATAACATCGCGTTTATCAATAACGCAATCGGCGGAATGTAAATAACGGCAGGGGACAGATAAAGTTATAGTTCTTACACCGTCTCTTGCAAGATGAATAGCGCCTGAGTCGTTACCGCCGGTTGTTCCGCGTTTAACTTGAACGTTAACTTTTTTTGCCTCCGCTACGTTAAATGCAGCATCGAAAAGTGGCTTTTCATATATTGTCGAGCCGTCCATAAAAGATACAACGGCACCTTTATTAAGACAGCAAACGCTTTTGCTTTCGGGAGTATCGGCAATGTCGCACGCAGTCGTTGCTTCAAGCGCAATGGCGAAGTCGGGATTTATATTATAAGACGATACTTTAGCTCCACGCAAACCTACCTCCTCCTGAACAGAGAAGCTGAACCATGCGTCATAAGGCAAATCGGATTTAATAAGCTCAATAGCTATAGAACAACCGATACGGTCATCAAGAGCTTTAGCTTTTATTTTATTGTCGCCGAATTCCACCCAATCGCTGTCAAAGGATGCGGTGTCGCCGATTTCAACGAATTGCTCGGCATCTTTTTTGCTTGTTGCGCCTATGTCGATATACAACCCGTCTTTGTCGGGGATTTTTTTCTTTTCGTCGCCGGAAAGCATATGAACAGGCTTAACACCTATAACGCCGTAAATATCGCCGATTTTTACTCGTCTGGCAAGCAAAACCTCGGTGTTTATACCACCGACGCATGAAAAGTTAAGAAGTCCGTCATCGCGAATATCGGTAATTATCAAGCCGACTTCATCCATGTGGGCGTCAAAAAGTACACGCTTTGCGGCTTTTTGCGCTCCTTTTTTATGGGCTATAACGTTACCGAGCGGGTCGATATAACATTCAGCATAAGGGGAAATTTCGTTAATTATAAACTCAGCAACTTTTCCTTCATTTCCGGAAACGCCGTCAATAAGACATAAATTTTTCAAAATATCTAACATAAATTCAGTTTACCGCCCTTCCGATATATTCCGAAATTAATTTAGCGGTGTTTTCAACGTCGGTTATCGAAATTACCTCAGTCGGTGTGTGCATATTAAGCAACGGAATAGATAGCAGCGCCGTAGGTATACCGGATTTCGTGATAGATATAACGTCAGCGTTAGTACCCGTTGTTCCGCCGCAAACTTCGCATTGATAAGCAATTCCGTTTTCGTCGGCCAAATCTCTTAGTTTAGCCGTCATGTAACGGTCAGTAATCGGAGAAATTCCAATCATTGGTCCGTTTTCAAGCTTTCCGCTTTGCTGTTTCGGTACGCCGGGATAAGAGCCAAAGCTTACATCAACAACAATAGCTTCATTCGGTGAATACTTAAAAGCTGAGGTTCTTGCACCGCGTAATCCGAGTTCTTCTTGGGCGGATAAAGAGACAATAATATTGCATTTTGGCTTTCTTTTTTTTAAAACAAGCTTTGCCGCTTCAATTATTGCGGCACAGCCCGCTCTGTTATCAAGCGATTTTCCGGTTAATCTTGAATTTACAAGCTCAACGGTGTTTTGCCTGAATGAAACTCGGTCGCCTACAGAAACTTTTTCAATTATTTTATCGTGTTTCATGCCGACGTCAATAGCCATTTCGCTTAATTCAGGCACTGTGTTTTTATCGGATTTGATATGGGGAGGAACCGAACAAAATACGCCGAAAATGTCTTCTTTTCCGTGAACAATTACCTCTTGAGATACAAGTACTCTTGTGTCAATGCCGCCGCATTTAGAAACTCGAATAAAATCGCCGTCTATTTCGGTTACAATCATTCCGATTTCGTCAATATGTGCGTCAAGCATTATTGTATAATCTGAATCGCCCTCGATTATTGCGGCAATTCCGCCCATGCGGTCATGCTCAATTATACCGAGGCTTTTAAGCTCAGTCTCAGCAACAGTAATTGCACCGTTAAGTCCGGTTACGCCGTTTGCGTTAGATAAAGCCGTGATCAGCTCTTTAAGTTCCATAATAACTCCTGTTTTTAAAGCTCGTTTACAAGCTTTTTATAGTGATTTCCGCGTTCCTCAAAGTTAGGATATGCGTCAAAGCTGGCACAAGCGGGGCTAAGCGAAACAATATCGCCTTCCTTTGCGATTTCATGAGCCATTTTGACCGATTGTTCAAGGTTTTCGGAACGCAAAATCTCCATTCCGCAACCTTCAAAGCCTTTGTCAGAACGTATTGCCTTTTCAATAGCGTCGGCGGTAGGGCCTGTAAGAATAAGCACCTTGATTTTTTCAACCGCGTAGGGTGCGAGCGGTTCAAACGGTATGTGCTTATCGTATCCGCCTGCAAGCACAATCAATTTTTTGTTAAAGGATTTAAGTCCTGCAATGGTACGCGTCGGGCTTGTAGCGATAGAGTCATTATAATATCTAACTCCGTCCTTTTCGCGGACAAATTCAATTCGGTGTTCAACTCCTCCGAATTCACGGGCAACCTTTACGATTGTTTCCGAATCTACATAGCCCCATACGGCTGATATTGCAGCAAGATAATTTTCAACATTGTGTTCGCCGGGGATACGGATTTCGTGCTTGTTCATAATTTTTACGGCACCGTTTTTATCAGCAACATAAATATCATCGCCGTCTAAATATGCGCCCCTTGTAACCGGACCGTTATAACTGAAATGGGAAAGAACACCTCTAACTTCGTCAGCAAATGAGGCTGTTATTTTATTATCTGCGTTAAGAACAGTACGGGAAAAGGCGTTTTGATGCATAAAAATGTTTTTCTTTGCGTCAATATATTCGTCCATAGTTTTGTGAACGTCAAGATGATTCGGTGCTACGTTTGTTACAACCGAAACATCAGGACTTTTTTTCATTGAGATGAGCTGGAAAGAGCTTAACTCGGCTATGGCTATGTCATTTTCACCGATTTCGTTTATGCGGGGCAAAAGGGGAGTGCCGATATTTCCTCCGAGATGCACGGTATAACCTTGTTCCTTAAGCATTGTCGCAATAAGAGTGGTTGTAGTTGTCTTGCCGTCAGAGCCGGTTACAGCAAATATTTTGCATGGGCATAGGTCAAAGAATACCTCCATTTCCGAGGTTACGACTATACCTTTTTTGCGCGCTTCAATTAATTCCGGTGAATTATAATTCATACCCGGGGTTCGAAATATAACATCTACGTTGATTAAATCAAGCCGTTTAAGATAATCGCTTCCCAAAACAAGCGTTGCACCGGCAGCTACAAGTTCATCGGCAAGCCCGACGGCTAACTGTTCAGGCTCGCGTCGGTCACAAGCATAAACCTGCACACCTTCTTTAATAAACATGTGTATAAGAGGTAAGTTACTTTTGCCTAAGCCGCAAAAAGCCACCTTTTTATTTTTAATTGATTTAAAGAATTGTTCCTTATTCATTTATGTATCAACCTTTCATACTATTTGCTTAACTTAATATTATATCAGCCTAATTTTAAAATATCAACATTTTAGTAACATCTTACAAAAACCGTTTTTCTCAATAATTTGTTGATAATATACTAATTTAATGCAAAATTATCAAAATTCTTTGCAAAACCAAATTTTGCTAAAATTTTAATTCTATTTAGACATATAAAATGTTGACTATTGTCCAACAAAGTGGTATCATTATTGCATAAATGCGATATT
>JBGVDX010000220.1:0-4666 GCA_045119575.1 Acutalibacteraceae bacterium | reverse complement strand
CGGGTATCGGCGGCGCAATGTATGCCGTTTACGTCGGCTCAACCAACGCCGCTCCGTTCACCTCGGCTCTTACCTACGAAATCCTGCTAATCGTCGTAATCGGCGGTATCGGCTCGCTTTCGGGCTCTATTTTAGCAAGCTTCCTTTACATCGCGTCTCAGGAATGGTGGCTTCGCGGCCTTGACAGCGGCGAATTTATGGGACTCAAACTGCCCCTTTTCCGCAACGGCTTCCGTCTTGTAGTTTTCTCGGTAATCATCATGATTTTTGTGCTTTTCTTCCGCAAGGGTATCATGGGCGACAAGGAATTTAGCCCCGTCGGCCTTTTCAACGGAATTGTAAGCTTACCGAAAAATATTGCGGCAAAATTCAAAAAAAAATCTAAAAAATCAGCTAAAGCGGAGGTGACCGAATAATGGAAAACGTACTTCGCTTAGAAAATATCACCATGCAGTTCGGAGGAGTTGTTGCCGTCAACAACTTCAGCATGGAGGTTAACAAGGGCGAGATAGTGGCCCTTATCGGCCCCAACGGCGCCGGTAAAACAACCGCCTTTAACGCAATCACCGGCGTTTACGAGCCGACCAACGGCGCAATTTATTTTAACGATAAGCTTATAATTTCTAATAAACCCCGCGGCAAGATGAAAAAGCTTTATGCCGGCGAAAACAAGGGCGTTTATAAAAAGGTTGTTTCAAAAACTCCCGACGTTATTACAAAGCTCGGAATGGCAAGAACCTTCCAAAATATCCGCCTTTTTAAATCCATGACGGTGTTCGATAACGTTCTTACCGCAAAGCATTTGCGCCGCAAATCCAACTTCTTTACCGCTACTTTTCGCCTTAATTTCAAGGAAGAAGCCCGTATGCGAAAAGAAACCTTGGAGCTTCTTAAGCTTGTTGAACTGGATAATGTAAAGGACGAACTCGCAACCTCGCTTCCTTACGGAAAACAGCGCAAGTTAGAGATTGCCCGTGCTCTTGCAACCAATCCGTCGCTTTTACTGCTTGACGAGCCTGCCGCAGGCATGAACCCGCAGGAAACCGAAGAGCTTACCGCGTTTATTCGGTATATAAGAGATAAATTCGATATCACAATTTTACTTATTGAACATCACATGAACCTCGTAATGGACATTTCGGACAGAATATACGTTATCGACTTCGGTAAAGAAATTGCAGAGGGTACACCTGCCGAAATCCAGTCCAACCAAAAGGTAATCGACGCATATTTGGGGGTGGCGGCAGACGATGAGTAATATTCTTGAAATTAAAAACCTCTCGGTCAACTTCGGCGGTATCAAAGCGGTCAACAACATTTCTATGGAGGTTGAAGAGGGCAAAATCGTAACCCTTATCGGAGCTAACGGCGCCGGCAAATCGACCATTTTGCGTTCGGTTTCGGGTATTGTTAAGCCGCAGGCGGGCGAAATCTTTTTAAATGGCCAAAACATTCTCGGCATGTCGCCCGACGCAATTGTGTCAAGGGGCGTAACCTTGGTTCCCGAAGGCAGACGCGTTTTCCCCAACCTAACCGTTCAGGAAAACCTCAAAATCGGCGCCTATTTACGTAAAGATAAGCTTGACGCCGACTTGGAATATGTCTACTCGCTTTTCCCGCGCCTTAAGGAAAGACATTGGCAGCTTGCCGGCACCCTTTCGGGCGGCGAGCAGCAAATGTTAGCCGTAGGCCGTGCCCTTATGAGTAAGCCGAAGCTTGTTATGATGGACGAACCGTCTCTCGGTCTTGCGCCCTTGGTAGTTAAAAGCATTTTCGAAATAATCGAAACTATTAACGGCCAGGGAATAACCGTTTTGCTTATCGAGCAAAACGCAAATATGGCGCTTCGTATTGCGGACACCGCTTATGTGCTTGAAACCGGCGTAATTACAATGACCGGCACGGGCGCCGAGCTTCTTGCAAACGATACGATAAAGGAAGCCTACCTCGGCAAAAGCAAATAATCCTAATTTTCACAAAAAAAGCAGGGGATAAACACCCCTGCCTTTTTTATTAATCCAATTTAATCCTTTTGCCTTTGCTCGTCAAAATTTACTTGAAATAAAGCCGATTTCATAATATACTTGAAATGTTAAGGATTTAAACAAAAATTTTGGAGGAGCAAATGAAAATAGGGTTAGTGCTGTCAGGCGGCATGGCGAAGGGAGCGTACCAAATTGGCGCTCTGAAAGCCTTAAGAAACTTTATTCCGCCCGATAAAATTGAATATATGAGCTGTGCGTCGGTCGGCGTGCTTAACGGCTACGCTTACGCAACCGACCGAATTGATAAAATCGAGGCGATGTGGGAAACTTTGTGCGGAAATGCCGCTAAGCTTACTATCGGCCAACTTTTAAAAAGCGACCTGCTCCAAGATGATATTAATAACCTTTTTGCTCCCGATAAGCCTGTTTTAAATCCGTTTTTTTGTTCATTGCTTGACCTTGATAACCGCAACCTTATTTACAAGGACCTATCTAAAGTAAAAAACGAGCTTATCCCGTCTTATTTAAAGGCAAGCGTCGCTATGCCGATTTATAATAAGCCCGTCACGATTGAGAGTACACCTTATTTTGACGGCGCTATGATTGACAATATTCCCGTTTTTCCGCTTATAAATAAGGATTTGGATTACATAATTTGCGTTTATTTCGACGACGTTTGCTATAAGTTTGAAAATTCGGATTTTGATAATAAAATTATTAAAATTTCCTTTCCGGCAATCGGCAAATTTAGGCAGTCGGTCGTTTTCAAAAAGGATAGCATTGATTACATGATGAAATAAGGCTTTGAACGAACTTCAAAGCTGCTTGACAGTGTTTTTGCGTGCGGGTACGACAACACTGAATATATTTACAAGGAGATTGAAAAGCTTAATGCGACGGTAGGGGATAACAGCCTCCGCGTAACGGGCGACGTCCTTGTAACCAACCTTAATAAAATCACCCAACGCCTTATGAGAAAGAAAATATTAGGATAAAGACTAATCTTATAAAAAAGAATAAGACACTAATAGATTTGAAGTCGAGCGAAAGCCCGACTTCTTTTTATGCCGCCATACAAATAGCAAAAGCAAATAATTCTCTTGTCGCATATGTATTATAACGTTGCAAGCCGAAACAGGAAGCAACCTGTAACCAAAAACGAGCAAGGCGTTGCTCTTGTATCCGGATGCACCGCCAGACTTTTCTCTCAGGTTGCAGATGGCAGTCTTGCCACTCTGACACCTTACGAGTTTATGCTGGATGTTCTTGGTGTTGAAAGATATGAAAAAATAGCAGCATAAATTTAGGGGTAAGATTCGCACTTACCCCTTTATCTTTTGAAAGGAATGATATTACTCTTTGCTTCTGTTTTGCTATTTGGTTGGGCTCTTTTTCATCGGCTGTATTATTGGATCGTGAGATCAGAGCCATTATAGTCAATGTGGATGACACTGTCAGGCTCAATATCACCGCCAATTATCTCACGAGCAAGAAGCGTTTCAATTTTGGATTGAATGAATCTCTTCAACGGTCTCGCGCCGTAAATCGGATCGTAAGCGGAATCGATGATATGTTCCTTCGCTGCGTCGGTGATCTCAACCTTCAATTGCTTATCCTTGAGGCGTTTATTCAAATCGGCGATTAAGAGATCTACGATGCCGTGAATGTTTTCCTTCGTGAGCGGCTTGTAGAACACAATCTCATCGAGACGGTTGAGAAATTCGGGACGGAAGCTGCGTTTCAGCATTTCGGATACCGTCTGCCTTGCTTCCTCGTTGATCTCGCCGTTTGCGTTGATTCCTTCCAGAATCGCTCCCGAACCGAGATTTGAGGTCAGTATGATAACGGTATTCTTGAAGTCCACCGTTCTGCCTTGGCTGTCGGTGATACGTCCGTCGTCCAACACCTGCAACAGCACATTAAAGACATCGGGATGTGCTTTTTCTACCTCGTCAAAGAGGATCACGGCATAGGGCTTTCTGCGCACCGCCTCAGTCAGCTGACCGCCCTCATCGTAGCCCACATATCCGGGAGGCGCTCCGATCAGACGGGATACGGAGTACTTCTCCATATACTCACTCATATCAATACGGATCATACTCTTTTCGTCGTCGAATAAGGCTTCGGCAAGAGCCTTGGCAAGCTCGGTCTTACCGACACCCGTAGGACCTAAGAAGAGGAACGAACCAATGGGACGGCGCGGATCCTTGATTCCCGCACGGGAACGGAGAATGGCTTCGCTGACCTTAGTCACCGCTTCATCCTGTCCAATTACACGCTTGTGAAGGATTTCTTCCAGTCCAAGAAGCTTTTCGCGCTCGCTTTCCATAATTTTAGATACGGGAATGCCCGTCCATCTTGCCACGATCTTGCAGATCTCCTCCTCGCTGACAGTATCACGAAGGAGGGAAGTGCTTGCAGATGTTTCGGCAGCTTTTGCCTCTTCCTCTTCCAATTGCTTCTTCAAAGAGGGAAGCTTACCATACTGAAGCTCTGCGGCTTTGCCGAGGTCGTAGTTGCTCTGCGCACGTTCGATCTCCGCATTTGTTTGCTCGATCTCCTCGCGGAGCTTTTGCAGTCTCTCGATCGACTGCTTTTCCATATCCCACTTGGATTTCATTTCGTTAAAGGTTGCACGCAGATCGGCAAGCTCGGCTTGGATTTCCTTGAGATGCTCCACC
>JBGVDX010000219.1:0-1452 GCA_045119575.1 Acutalibacteraceae bacterium | reverse complement strand
TGCGTATAATGTCGCCCATTTCGATTTCGCCGATTGAAAGACCGCGGATAATGGTAACCGACGCCTGACTTCCGGCGTTACCGCCCGTACCCATTATCATCGGCATAAACGCCGCAAGACCTAAAGTAGCAAGCGCGGCGTCATAGCTGTTAATAATAACGCTTGTAAAGGTCGCCGAAACCATAAGCAATAAAAGCCACGGAATACGCTTCCACCAGGTTTCGAACACGCCCGTTTTAAGATAGGGCTTGTCGGTCGGCGTAATGGCCGCCATGGTTTCGATGTCCTCGGTAGCCTCCTGCTCAATAACGTCGATAGCGTCGTCGACCGTGATAATACCGACAAGGCGATTTTCCTTGTCAACAACGGGCATGGCAATCAGGTTATAAAGCTGGAATTTTTGTACAACCTCTTCCTTATCGTCGGTGGTAAATACCGAAATAACGTCTTCGTCCATGATATCGCCGATAAGCATATCGCTGTCCGAAAGGAGCAGCCCTTTCGCCGTAACAATACCCTTTAAGCGGCGGTTTTGGTCGGTGACGTAGCAGGAGTAGATGGTTTCCTTATCAATACCGGTACGCCGAATGGTTTGGAACGAATCGGATACCGTCATGGATTCCTTTAACTGGACATACTCAATGGTCATCATCGAGCCGGCGGAATCCTTTGGATATTTAAGCACCTCGTTAATCATTTTACGGGTTTCCTCGTCGGTGTTTTGCAAAATGCGTCGAACAACGTTAGCCGGCATTTCTTCGACAAGGTCAACGGCGTCGTCAAGGTACATCTCGTCTAAAACTTCCTTAAGCTCGTTATCGGAAAACGCCTTAATAAGCGCCTCCTGATTATCGGGGTCAAGCTCAACGAAGGTTTCGGCGGCAAGCTCCTTCGGCAAAAGCCGGAAAAGCAAGGAAATTTGTCTTTTTTCAAGCTCGTCGAACATGGTCGCAACGTCCGCGGGGTGCATTTCGGTCAAAATGTCGCGCAACGACGCATACTTTTTCTGTTCAAGAAGCTCGGTGATTATGGTTACAAGCTCCATTTTTGGTTTCCTCCTTTAGGAAGAATAAAGCGCAACCTGTTACCACATAATTTTTGCGGCGGCAGGGACACTTATGTTCTTCAAGATAATAGGTCGAGGTTTTATTTTACTACTT
This sequence comes from Acutalibacteraceae bacterium, assembly GCA_045119575.1. Lineage (GTDB taxonomy): Bacteria > Bacillota > Clostridia > Oscillospirales > Acutalibacteraceae > UMGS1976. Next base: position 292 of record JBGVDX010000219.1, on the reverse strand, counting down.
CCCACGGGATCCATGCCGTCACTTCCTTTCAAAATTTAACTCTTTTCTAATTTTATAACCTTTAAGGTTTTTTTGTCAACCGTAAATCCGATTTCGTACCCCGAAAAGCTAAGCCCGTAAACGCGTTGGCTGTCGTGCTGATACGACGGGCGAGGGTCTTCGGCTAAAAGGTCGCAAAGCGCCGTTTTAATCTCATTCGGCACGGCGTTTTCAAGCTCGCCGTCGAATTCAACATTAAGTCGGCGGTCGGCGACGTTTTCGGTAAACCCGCCTGCGGCGTCGGGGTGAGCGT